>JAJZGE010000454.1 GCA_021798675.1 Pseudomonadota bacterium
CGCGGGCGAGGCCTGCGGCATCGGCGGCGTCGACTGCGCCCGCATCGAGGGCGCCATCGCCGGGCTTGCCGCTGCCGACGCCGAGGTGCCCGCCAGACTGCTGCGCCAACGCAGTCACGCACGCGCCTTTGCCGCCGCGCTGCGGCGCGCCTTCGCGCTGCATCCGTCCGTGCATGCACTGGCCAGTCCGGACACCGTCGTCTGCCGCTGCGAGGACGTGACGCTGGGCATGCTCGACGGCCATGTGGATTTTCGCAGCGCCAAGCTCGCTACCCGCTGCGGCATGGGCGCCTGCCAGGGGCGCATCTGCGGCGCGGCGCTGGCCGAGCTCCGCCGCTTCCCGCATGCCGGCAGCCGCCCGCCGCTGTTTCCCGCGCGCCTTTCCACCTTGGCCCACACCGATCCCGTTTCCTGATCTTCCGTTCGAGGACAAAACCGATGAGCAAGACTCCCCTGTGGCACGGCGTCATCCCCGCCATCACCACCCCGTTCACCGCCGACGGCCAGGTCGACCACGACTTCCTCGCGCGGCACGCGCGGCAGATGATCGACGCCGGCTGCACCGGCATCGTGCCGCTGGGCTCGCTGGGCGAGGCGGCCACGCTGGGTTTCGACGAGAAGCTCGCCATCGTGCGCACCCTGGTGAAGGCGCTGGCCGACCGCGCGCCGGTGATCCCCGGCATCGCGTCGCTGTCCACCGACGAGGCGGTGCGACTGGCCAAGGCCTGCAAGGAAGCCGGCGCCAGCGGCCTGATGGTGTTGCCGGTGTACGTGTATTCCAGCGACTGGCGCGAGATGGGCGCGCACGCCCGCGCCGTGCTTGGCGCCACCGACCTTCCTTGCCTGCTCTACAACAATCCGGTGGCCTACAAGACCGACATCACGCCCGCACAGATGGCCGAGCTCGCCGCCGAGTTTCCCAACCTGCAGGCGGTGAAGGAATCCTCCGCCGACGTACGCCGCTTCGCCGGCATCCAGGCCTTGCTGGGCAAGCGGCTGGAGTTGCTGGTGGGCATGGACGACGCCATCGTCGAAGGCGTGGCGATGGGCGCCACCGGCTGGATCGCCGGCCTGGTGAATGCCTTCCCGCAGGAGTCGGTGCGTCTGTTCGAGCTGGCCCGCGAGGGCGGCTATGCGGCCGCCAAGCCGCTGTACGACTGGTTCCTGCCGCTGCTGCGGCTGGACACCGTGCCGACCTTCGTGCAGCTGATCAAGCTGGTTCAGGAGAGGACCGGCATGGGCAGCGAACGCGTACGTGCGCCGCGCCTGCCGGTGGCTGGCGCCGAACGCGCGCATGCCTTGCAGGTGATCGAGCATGCGCTCGCCAACCGGCCGGCCGTCTGACATGGACATGCTCGAATCCGTGCTTGTCGGCGGCGCCTGGCGGCCGTCGATCGACCCACAAGGCAGCTTCCGCGCCAGCGATCCCGCGCGCGCCGAAGCCATCGGCCCGCGCTTCCCGGTCAGCGGCCCCGCCGACGTCGAAGCCGCCGTGCAGGCGGCCGCGCGTGCGGCGGCGGAACTGGCCGCGACGCCCGCCGAACGCATCGCCGAATGCCTCGAGGCCTACGCCGACGCCATCGCGGCGGATGGCGACGTGCTGGTCGCGCTGGCGCACGCGGAGACCGCGCTGCCGGTGGAGCCGCGCCTGCGCTCGGGCGAACTGCCACGCACCGTCGACCAGTTGCGCCAGGCCGCGCGCGCCGTGCGCGCTTATGCGTGGACCGACCCGGTGATCGACACCGCCAACAACCTACGCACGCACCGTGCGCCGCTGGGCAAGCCGGTGCTGGTGTTCGGCCCCAACAACTTCCCGTTCGCCTTCAACGCCATCGCCGGCAGCGATTTCGCCTCGGCGCTGGCCGCGCGCAATCCGGTGATCGCCAAGGCGCATCCGCTGCACCCGGCCACCAGCCAGCGCCTGGCGATGCTGGCGCACCGGGCCGTGCAATCGGCCGGCCTACCTGCCGCCTCGGTGCAGATGCTCTACCACTTCGATGCCGCCACCGGCCTCGCACTGGCCGGCGACGCGAGGCTGGGCGCCATCGGCTTCACCGGCAGTCGCCATGGCGGGCTTGCCTTGAAGGCTGCCGCGGACCAGGCCGGCGTACCGTTCTACGCCGAGCTGTCCAGCGTGAACCCGGTGTTCCTGCTGCCTGGCGCGCTGAGCCAGCGCGGCGGCGAAGCGTTGGCGCAGGAGTTCTTCGCTTCGTGCACGGTGGGCAGCGGCCAGTTCTGCACCAATCCCGGCGTACTGGTCGTGCCGGTCGACGCCGACGCAGGCCAGGCGTTCCTCGATGCCGCAACAGCACTGTTCGAACGCAGTGCGCCGAAGGTTCTGTTCTCGCGTGATGGCCAGCGCGGCGTGGAACGCGCCGTCGCCGCGTTGCGCGAAGCGGGCGCCGGGGTGCTTGCGGGCGGCGATCCCGGCGAAGGCGAAGGTTTCCGCTACCGGCCCAGCTTGCTTGGCGTGGATGCCGCCGCGTTCCTGCGCAACGCCGAGGCCTTGCAGACCGAGGCGTTCGGCCCGGTGAGCCTGCTGGTGCGAACATCCAACCTCGCGGAGAGGGTGGCCGTAGCCGCCGCGTTCGGAGGCAACCTCACCGGCACGATCTACCGCGCCGACGATGGCAGCGACGATGCGGCGTGGCAGGCGATCGCCGCGGAACTGCGGCCGCGCGTCGGCCGGCTGATCGCCAACAAGATGCCCACCGGCGTGGCGGTGAGCCCGGCGATGAACCACGGCGGCCCGTTCCCCGCCACGGGCCACCCCGGCTTCACCGCGGTGGGCATGCCCGCGGCGATCCACCGCTTCACCGCCCTGCACTGTCACGACGGCGTACCGGACGCCTTGCTGCCCGTCGAGCTGCGCGACCGCAATCCCGGCGGCGTACAGCGGTGGGTGGACGGTCGATGGAGCACCGCCGACATCGGCTAGCTGGCCGACTGCCCGACAAGCAAAAAGCCCCGCGATGCGGGGCTTTTTGCTTCGATCAATTGGCGGAGAGAGCGGGATTCGAACCCGCGATACGGGGATAAGCCGTATACACACTTTCCAGGCGTGCTCCTTCAACCACTCGGACATCTCTCCGCACGCAACCTGTTCGCCGCCC
>JAJZGE010000455.1 GCA_021798675.1 Pseudomonadota bacterium
GCACCTGCTGCGCATGGGCGCGATCGAACTGCCGCGGCCGCTGTTCCTCGAGCAGGTCGCCACGCTCGCCGCCCAGCCGGGCCGCCCGGGTCACTGGGATGCGATGCTGCCCTGGCGCGAGGCGCGTGATCTGGTGTCGACCTGAGTCGTGGCCGTGCACGCGATCGCAGCGGGGTCCGGGCAACGCGAATGCCGCGCCGGCGCGGTTGCTGATCCGCGCGGCGTCGCGGTCGCGCCCGTCGGCGGAAGCGACGTCGCGGGATCCCGGAAGGCCTCCTCGACGATCGGCACCAGGGCTGCGGTGAAGCGCCGGGCCTCGGGTGCGGAAAGATGCGACCACTCCGGCAGCTCGTAGCCCTGCAGCTGCGGATAGTCGGTGAACGAGATGCCCGGCTCGCCGGTGCGCCGGAGCAGCACATCCCATGTCTGCGCACGCGGCGTGATGCGCTCCTCGAAGGCGTAGTACGGGCCGATCACCGGCGGGCGCAGGAATACCACCCTCACGCCGCGCGCGCGCAGCGTCCTGACCGCCGCCACGGCGCGCTCGATCTGCGCCTGCGCGATCGCGGCCGCCTTGGCCGGCGTCTCGAATCCCGGCGGCGGCGGACCCGCGAACTGCTGTGACCAGATCCGCCGCGCCAGCGCACGGTAGGCGGCGTCGGTCTGCAGCTTCGACCACAGGTGCGTGTTGCGGTCGGCATCCGAGTTGGACAGTTTGCGCACACTGATGCGCGGATGGGTGCCCGCGCGCACCGGCCACGGCTGTCGCGCGAGCACGGTCTCCAGTGCGAAGTCGCGGTCGTCGAATGCGAAGTACGGCTCGATCAGGTGCATCGACAGCCAGGTACCGACCCGCTGTGAGGGACTTTCCCGGTGGGCGCCAGTGATCGCGTCGGCGCGATAGGCGCCGCCGGTGAAAAACAGCGACGAGGTGACACCCACCAGCAGCCGCCCGGTGAACTTCGGATCGGCGGCCAGATCCTCCAGCGCCGGCAGCGAGGAAGTGCCCTCCAGCGCCAGCTGGATCGGCCGCTCGCCGGTGAGCCGCTGCCACACCGGCAACTGGATGTCGAACAGCGTGCGCGACGAGCCGATCAGCACCAGCGCACGGCCCTCGCCGTGGTCGATGCGCCGGCGCTGCCGCGCCCATTCGCCATTGCTGTTGATATAGCCGGGGGTGACGCCGAAGTGGCGCCAGTGCCACTCCCAGGCACCGGTCAGCGCCAAGGCCAGCGCCAGCGCACCCAGCCAGATGCGGCCCCAGGGCCGCCCGGGGATGTCGCGCTCGGGCACCGGCTGGGCCACGCCCGGACGGTCGGAAGCAGTCGGCCGCACGAATCCCGGCCGCACCGCGCCGGCATCCGCGACGCCTTCAGAACTGGAAATAGATGAACGCACTGCCGTTCCCCTGTGCAATCACCACCAGGAAGGCCATGACACCGAGCACGGCCGCGAGCGGTACCGCGGGGACGGTCTGCAGCATCAATTCCAGAGTGCGCCGGCGCATCACCCAGTGCGCCGTCACGATGCCGGCGACGATCAGCAGCGTGCTGGCGACGAGCATGGTGGGCAAGATCGGTTCCGCCGCCGCATTGGCGCCTGCCATGCCGCGCAGCACGCTCCAGGCCTTGCCGAAGCTGTGCGCGCGGAAGAACACCCATGTCACGTTGACCAGCATCCAGGTCAGCAGGCCCAGCGCCGCCAGCGCAACCGGACCCGGCCGGTAGCCGGCGCAGCGCGCGCGCAGCAGACGCTCGGCCGAAAGGTACAGACCGTGCAGACCGCCCCACGCCACGAAGGTCCAGCTGGCACCGTGCCACAGGCCACCCAACAGCATGGTGCCCATCAGTGCGGCATAGGTGCGCGCCGGGCCATGACGGTTGCCGCCCAGCGGGATGTACAGGTAGTCGCGCAGCCACGACGACAGCGTGATGTGCCAGCGCCGCCAGAAATCCGAGAAACCCACCGCCGCATAGGGAAAGCGGAAATTGTCCGGCATCGCGAACCCCAGGCACATCGCCACGCCGATGGCGATGGTCGAGTAGCCGGCAAAGTCGCAGAAAATCTGCCCGCTGAATGCCAGCGTGCCGATCCAGGCATCCAGTGCACCCGGCGCCTGACTGCCGTTGTAGACCGGCTCGACCGCCTTGGCCAGGAAACTGTCGGCCAGCACCACCTTCTGGAACAGGCCGAGCGTCACCAGCACCAGTCCGAACTGCAGTTGCCGGCGGCTGGCCCGCCGGGGTTGCTCGAACTGCGGCACCAGTTCGGTGGGCCGCATGATCGGCCCGGCCACCAGGTGCGGAAAGAAGGTGACAAACAGCGCGTAGTCGAGAAACTTGCGCGCCGGGAGAGCGCGGCGCAGGTACACGTCCAGGGTGTAGGAGAGGGTCGCGAAGGTATAGAACGAGATGCCGACCGGCAGCACGATGTCCCACGCCGGCGGCGTGTAATGCACGCCGATCTTCGCCATCAGCGCACTGAAGTTGTCGAGCACGAAATGGCCATATTTGAAATAGCTCAGCATGCCGAGATTGGCCACCACCGACAGCAGCATCCACGCCCGCCGTACCAGCGGCTTCTCGGCGTGCACCAGCTTCTGTGCGGCGAACCAGTCGACCACCGTCGAGATCCAGAGCAGGATCACGAAGGGCGGATTCCAGGCGGCGTAGAAAAGGTAGCTCGCGATCAGCAGGTTGATCTTTTTCGTGACCCAGCCGAACGGCATCGCGTGCAAGGCGAGCACCACCACGAAGAACGCCATGAAGGCGAGCGAGTTGAAAACCATCGATGTCCCCCCGGACACCCGCCTGCGGGCGGCGAAGCATTAGCATTTGCGTAAGGCAAACGCAAGAAATCCGGCGCCGGTGCGTAAGCCCGGACGCCGCCGTCGGGACATCACACTAGTGTGAAGGCTCTAGACGGCGCCGGTAATTTGCCCGCCACTTCCACGAGGAATCAGCCGATGAGCAGCAAGCCGAAACTGAAATCGCAGGCCAGGGCCGGCGTCGCGCAGACGCAGGCGCTGGGCAAGGGCATCATGGAATCCGCGCAGCAGATCTGGCTTGCCGGACTGGGCGCGTTCGCCAAGGCACAGGCCGAGGGCGG
>JAJZGE010000456.1 GCA_021798675.1 Pseudomonadota bacterium
CGCATCCGCTACGGCAACGTCGAGCTCCCTCGCACCCTGCGCCGCGACGACAGCGCGACGCTGGACGATGAGGCCGTGCAACAGCTGCGCCAGGCTGCCGGCCTCGGCGCGCCGCAGCCCGTGCTCACCCTGAGCCCGGTGCTGCACCAGCGCCGCGCCAACCGCAACGTCACCGAGTACCGCCCCGAGGGCGGCTCCGCCGGCGGCTGGAGCAGCGCCCATCAGGACGAGGCCCGTGAACTGCGCGCCTACGACCGCATCCGCGAAGAGCCCGCACGCGGCAAGCAGCAGCGCCGTCGTCCGGGCAAGGAAGTGAACGGCAACGTGGCCCGTCCGGACCGCCCCGGCGGCGGCGGCTTCCCGCGCAAGAGCAAGCGCGGCGTCGCCCCAGGCCAGGAGCTGCCCTCGGTGCGCACCTGGTTTGCCGGCGACAGCCGCGATGGTGGTGGCGCACGTCCGGCCGGCGGCCAGGGCAACAAGCGTCGCGGCGGCAAGCCCGGCGCCAATGCAGCCGGCGCGCGCGGCGGCAGCGGCCATGCCGGCTTCGCCAATGCCAATCCGTATGCCGGATTCGGCGGCGGCCAGGGTGGTCATGGCGGCAGCCACGGCAGTGAAGGCCGCCCCGGCGGCAACCGCCAGGGTGGTCGTGGTCGTCCGCAGGGCCAGGGCGGTAATCGACCGGCGCACGGTGGCCGTCCCGGCGGCAGCCGTCCGCATGGTCGCGGCGGCAGTGGCGGTGGCCGTTCCGGCAACCGCTGACGAGGGCCGATGATCCGCATCTACCACAACAGCCGCTGCAGCAAATCGCGCGGTACGCTGGCGCTGCTGGAGGGTCGCGATGTCGAGGTGGTGCACTACCTCGACACGCCGCCCGACGCCGCCGAACTGAAGCGGCTGCTCAAACTGCTCGGCATCCCTGCGCGCCAGCTGCTGCGCAGCGGTGAAGCTGCCTACAAGGAACTCGGCCTCGCCGACCCCGCGCTGGACGACGAGGCCCTGGTCGCCGCGATGGTTGCCCATCCGATCCTGATCGAGCGTCCCATCGTGGTCGCCAACGGCAAGGCCGCTATCGGCCGGCCGCCGGAAGCGGTGCTCGAAATTCTTTAGCAGTGCGCCTTACGGCGACAACGTAAACGCGTCGGCATCCATCCACGCCGGGAAGCGCTCGCGATGGGCGAGTAGCGGCGCGGGATCGAGGGTGACGGTGGCAACCTGCTCCAGCGCGCCGCACTCCACCAGCGGCTCGCCCACCGGATCGATCACCGCGCTGTCGCCGGCGTAGGGAAGATCATTGCCGTCCACGCCCACGCGGTTCACGCCGATCACGCAGGCGAGGTTTTCGATCGCACGGGCGCGCAGCAGGGTGCGCCACGGCTGGCGGCGCGGCGCCGGCCAGTTCGCCACGAAGATCGCGAGGTCGTAATCCATGCCGCCCGCGGCCGCCGCCAACCGGCGGTTGCGCAACCACACCGGGAAGCGCAGGTCGTAGCAGACCTGCGGCAGGATGCGCCAACCCTTCAACTCCACGATCAGCCGCGCGTTGCCACCGCCGTAGCGGGTGTGCTCGCCGGCCATGCGGAACAGGTGGCGCTTGTCGTACTGCTCGAACACCCCATCCGGGCGCATCCACAGCAGGCGGTTGTAGACGGTGCCGCCCTCGCGTATCGCGAGGCTGCCGCAGATCACCGCACCTACCTCGGCAGCCAGCGTGCGCAGCCAGGCCACGCCCTCGCCATCCATCGTGTCGGCGCTGACGCCTGTGTCGTTGCTGAAGCCGGACAGAAAAGTCTCCGGCAGCACGATCAGGTCGCTGCCGCGCACGCGACGTACCAGCGCAGCGTAGTAGTCGCGGTTGGCCGGTGCGTCATGCCAGCGCGTGGCACCCTGCACCAGCGAGACGGTCAGCGGCTGCAAGCCGTTGCCATCCCCATTCACAGCCGACACAGCCGCTCGGCGGCCGCCTCCATCGTGGCGTCGCTCTTGGCGAAGCACAGACGCAGCAGGCGCGTGCCCGGCGCGGTCTCGCAAAACGGCGTCAGCGGGATCGCCGCCACGCCGCCCTGCTCCACCAGCCAGCGACTGAAGACCAGGTCGTCCTCGTCGCGGATCGCAGAGTAGTCCACCAGTTGGAAGTAGCCGCCCGGCACGTCGAGCAGCGTGAAGCGCGAAGGCGCGAGCAGTGCGCGGAAGCGGTCGCGCTTGGCCTGGTAGAACGCGGGCAGCTCCAGGTAATGCCGCGGGTCGCTGGCGAGGAACTCGGCAAACGCGGCTTGCGCGGGATGGAAGCTGCAGAACGTGAGGTACTGGTGCACCTTGCGGAACTCCGCGGTAAGCGCCCTCGGCGCCACTGCATAGCCCAGCTTCCAGCCGGTACAGTGGTAGGTCTTGCCGAAGGAGGACACCACGATGCTGCGCGCGGCCAGTTCCGGGTGGCGCAGCACGCTCTCGTGCTGCCGGCCGTCGTAGACGATGTGTTCGTACACTTCGTCGGACAGCACCACGATGCCGGTGTCGCGCACGATCGCCGCCAGCTCGTCGAGGTCGGCCGCCGACAGCACCGCGCCGGACGGGTTGTGCGGGCTGTTGATCAGGATCATGCGCGTGCGCGGCGTCACCGCATCGCGCACACGCTGCCAGTCCACGGCAAAGCTCGGCGCAAGCAGCGGGATATGCACCGCCCTGGCGCCCTGCAGCTCGATAGCCGGCTCGTAGCTGTCGTAGGCCGGATCGAACACGATCACTTCCTCGCCCGTGCGCACCATCGCGGCGATCGCCGCAAACAGCGCTTCGGTGGCACCGGAGGTCACGGTGATCTCGGCGTCGACGTCGGGGCGGTGGCCGTACATGCGCTCGGTCTTCAAGGCGATCTGCTCGCGCAGCGGCGCGGTGCCGTACATCGGCGCGTACTGGTTGCGCCCCTCGTCCATCGCGCGCGCCAGCGCATCGCGCAGGCCCTGCGGCGGCTCGAAATCCGGGAAGCCCTGCCCCAGGTTCACCGCCTTGTGCTCCAGCGCGAGCTGGCTCATCACGCTGAATATGGTGGTGCCGACCTTGGGGAGCTTGGTGTCGATCTTCATCGTATTGCCGTATGGAAGTCCAAACGAAA
>JAJZGE010000457.1 GCA_021798675.1 Pseudomonadota bacterium
GGCGACAGCCGCGCTGGCCAGCGCCAGCAGCGCGTCGACCAGCGCCTGCGGCGCCACCACGGATTCGCCGGCGAGTCGGTAGTTGAATTCGAAGTGCGCCGGGTTGACCGCGTAGACCCGCGCGCCCTTCTTCACTGCCTGGTGCAGACGGTGATTGAGCAACGGCATCTCGTGGCGCAGATGGGAGCCGACCAGCAGCGCGGCGCGGACCTGCCCCACCTCCGCGACCGGCAGTGCAAACGGCTGCGCGTGGGCGCGGTCGGCAAAATCCAGCTGGCGCAGCCGGTGATCGACATGCGCGCTGCCGAGCCCGCGGGCCAGCCGCATCAGCAGGTCGCCCTCCTCGTTCGAGCTGGCCGGATGCAGCAGCACGCCCAGCTCGCTGCCGGGCACCTTCTTCAGCAGCGCGCCGGCGAACTGCAGCGCGTCTTCCCAGGTGGTTGCCTGCCACTGGCCGTTGCGCTTCACTTCCGGAGCGCTGATGCGATCGGCGGCGTACAGGCCCTGGTAGCTGTAGCGGTCGCGGTCGGACAGCCAGCATTCGTTGATGGATTCGTTGTCGCGCGGCACCGTGCGCAGCACCTCACCGCGGCGCGCGTGCAGCCACAGATTGGAGCCGAGCGCATCGTGATAGCCGATCGACGGCTTGGCGATCAGCTCCCACGCACGCGCCTGGAACTGGTACGGCTTGTTGGTGAGCGCGCCGACCGGACAGACGTCGATGATGTTGCCGGACAGCTCGGTCTCCAGCGTTTTGCCGATCCAGGTGCCGATCTGAAGGTTTTCGCCGCGGCTCATGCCGCCCAGCTCGTAGCTGCCGGCGATCTCGCTGGTGAAGCGCACGCAACGCGTGCACTGGATGCAGCGGGTCATTTCGGTGGCCACCAGCGACCCGAGGTTCTCGTCTGCGACGGTGCGCTTGCGCTCGGTGTAGCGCGACACGCTGCGGCCATAACCGAGCGCCACGTCCTGCAGCTCGCACTCGCCGCCCTGATCGCAGATCGGGCAGTCGAGCGGATGGTTGATCAGTAGGAATTCCATCACGTCGCGCTGGAACTTCAGCGCCTTGTCCGAACGCGTGGTGACCTTCATGCCCTCGGCCACCGGCGTGGCGCAGGCCGGTTGCGGCTTGGGCATCAGCTTGCCACCCATCTCCACGTCGACCAGACACATGCGGCAGTTCGCGGCGATCGGCAGCTTGCGGTGGTAGCAGAAGCGCGGGATCGCCACGCCGATCGCGTCGGCGGCCTCGATGATCATGGCGCCCTTGCGGATCTGCGTGGGCTTGCCGTCGACCTCGATGTTGAGCAGGTCGGGCGCGCTGGCGTTGACGGGCTGCGCACTCATGCCGCGATTCCCCGGGTGATGTCGGCCAGCCGGTCTTCGACCATCGAGCGGCCGTGCTGCACGAAATATTCGAATTCGTTCCAGAACCTGGCGAGGAAGCCCTGCACAGGCCACGCCGCGGCTTCGCCGAACGCGCAGATGGTGTGGCCCTCGATCTGGCCTGCGATCGCCTTCAACCGGTGCAGGTCGTCCAGTGTGCCTTGACCTTCGACGATGCGGGTAAGCACGCGGTACATCCAGCCGGTGCCTTCGCGGCAGGGCGTGCACTGGCCGCAGGATTCCGCCTTGTAGAACCGCGCGATGCGCTGGCAGACCTTGACCATGCAGGTGGTCTCGTCCATCACGATCACCGCGCCGGAGCCGAGGCCCGAGCCGGCCTTCTGCAGGCAGTCGTAATCCATCGTGCTGTCCAGCATCACCTCTGCCGGCAGCACCTTCATCGACGAGCCGCCGGGGATCACTGCCTTCAGCTGGTGGCCGTTGCGCACGCCGCCCGCCATCGCCAGCAACTCCTTGAACGACGTGCCGAGGCGAACCTCGAAGTTGCCCGGGTTGTTCACGTGGCCCGAGACCGAGAAGATCTTCGGACCGCCGTTGTTCGGCTTGCCCAGGTTCAGGAACCAGTCCGCGCCGTTGCGCAGGATTGCCGGCACCGAGGCGTAGGTCTCGGTATTGTTGATGGTGGTGGGCTTGCCGTACAGGCCGAAGTTGGCCGGGAACGGTGGCTTGAAGCGCGGCTGGCCCTTCTTGCCTTCCAGCGACTCCATCAGCGCGGTCTCTTCGCCGCAGATGTAGGCGCCGGCGCCGAGTGCGTTGTGGATGTCGACGTCAATGCCGCTGCCCAGGATGTTCTTGCCCAGCAGGCCGGCCGCGTAGGCTTCCTGCAGCGCCTCCTCCAGGTGCTCGAACGGCTCGTGGTGGAACTCGCCGCGCAGGTAGTTGTAGGCCACGGTGGAGCCGGTGCAGTAGCAGGCGATCGCCATGCCCTCGATCACCGCATGCGGGTTGTAGCGCAGGATGTCGCGGTCCTTGGCAGTACCCGGCTCCGATTCATCCGAATTGCACAGGATGTATTTCTGCATCGTGCCCTTGGGCATGAACGACCACTTCAGCCCGGTCGGAAAGCCGGCACCGCCGCGGCCGCGCAGACTGGATTTCTTGACTTCCTCGATCAGCGTCGCCGGATCGGGCTTCTCGGCGAGAATTTTCTTCCACGCCTTGTAGCCGTCGACCTGGAGGTAGCTGTCCATCGCCCACGGCTTGTCGAAATGCAGTGTGGTGTAGACGACCTGGTGATCCTTCGGTGCGGGTCCGACTGCCATGACTAAGCCCTTATTCCAGACCATCGAGGATCTCGTCGACCTTGGCGGTCGTGAGACGCTCGTGGTAATGCCCGTTGACCGTCATCGCCGGCGCGCACACGCAGGCGGCGATGCACTCCTCTTCCTGCTTCAGATAGACGCGACCGTCCGGCGTGCTCTCGCCCAGCTTGATGCCGAGTTTTTTCTCGCAGTGGCGCACCAGCTCCTCGGCGCCGTTGAGCCAGCACGAGATGTTGGTGCAGATCGCCACGTTGTGGCGGCCGACCGGCTTGGTCTCCAGCATCGAGTAGAAGCTGGCCACCTCGTAGGCCCACACGGCCGGCAGATCCAGGTATTTCGCCACCGCGGTGATCAGCTCGTCGGTGAGAAAGCCCTGGTTCTGCTCCTGCGCGGCGAACAGCGCCTGGATCAGCGCCGAGCGCTTGCGATCGGGC
>JAJZGE010000458.1 GCA_021798675.1 Pseudomonadota bacterium
CCATGCCGGCAAGCAGGCAGTACCACGACATGATCGGGTAGCCGCGGCCGTAGCTGCCCTGCTGCAGGCCGCCCGCGATGGGCCGCCTGGCCAGCCAGGTGTGCAGCAGCTGCTGCAACGGCCGGGACAGGTTGATGTTGGCGGCGTTGGCGCGCCAGTAATCGGTGTCGGTGCGCGTGTTGGTCTTGTAGTGGGTGACGATGTAGTCGCGCGTCCCCTCGAAACGGTCGTTGAGTGCTTCGTTGAAAGCGTCCTGCGCCGCCTCGCCGAGGTCGCCCTTCTCCAGCGCCTTCACCAGCATGGTGGCGGTGCGCTGCACGAACAGCAGCGCGGTGGCTTCCAGCGGCTCGATGAAACCCTGCGACAGGCCCACCGCCACGCAGTTGCGGTTCCAGTGCCTGGCGACGCGCCCCACGCGCATGCGCAGGTGGCGCGCCGGCGTGGGATCGTCCAGCAGGCCGAGATGGGTGCGCAATTCGGTTTCCGCCTGGTCCGCCGAGCAGTACGCGGTGCTGTAGACATAGCCGTTGCCGTAGCGGTGCGCCAGCGGGATCTTCCACGCCCAGCCATGGCGCAACGCGGTGGACACGGTCTCGGCCGCCAGCGGACGGTCCGCATAGCCCGCAGTGGGCGAAGGCAGGGCGACCGCGGCGTCGTTGAACAGGTTGTCGGCGAACGAGACGTAAGGCGTCTTCAGCGCCTTGCCGATCAGCAGCGAGGCGAACCCGGTGCAGTCCACGAAGAAATCCGCCTCCAGCGTTTCGCCGCCATCCAGCTGCAACGCGGCGATGTCGCCCCGCTCGTCCAGGTTCACGTCGTGCACATGGCGGGAGAGGTGGCGTACGCCGCGCTCCACCGCCTTCCTGCCGAGGAAGGCACCCAGCAAGTGCGAATCGAAGTGGTAGGCGTACCAGACGTCGAACGGAAAATCGCGCCGCGGCCTCGGACCCAGGCCCTTGCTGGCCAGCCGCTCGGCGATGAAAAAGCGGTCGGGATGGGCTTCGACATCCTCGCCCTCCAGCCGCCGGTGCACGTTGCCGACGAACTGCGTCATCGTCATGTTGTCGAGCATCGAGGCGAACGGGTGGAAGTAGCTACCGTAGCCCGGTTTGCTGCACCAGCCATCGAAGCGGATGCCGTTCTTGTAGGTCGCGTTGCAGGCCGGCATCCATTCCGACTCCTCGATGCCCAGCCCGTCGAAGAAGCCTCGCAGCCACGGCGTGGAGCCCTCGCCCACGCCGATGATGCCCACCTGCGGCGATTCCAGCACGGTCACCTGCAGGCGCGGGCCGTAGTCGGAATTGGCCAGCAGCAACGCTGTCATCCAGCCGGCGGTACCCCCACCGACCACCACGATGTGCTTCACCGGCGGCTCGGCGTCGGTGCGCGGACCGGGTGCGTAGGGAGTGATGCTCTCGTTGAAGACGGTGGCGACGTCGACCATGAAAGGGCTGCCCGCTGCGTGTGCGAAGTGGAGCCTAGCGTAGGGGCTTTCCCCGCGTTGCGGGAGGATCCGGCGCGCGCATTAAAATCGGGAGCCACCCTGCCGACCGGAACCCGCATGAACGCGCAGCTCGCCCCGCTCTATACCGCGCACCTCGCCACCCTGTGCACGCATGCCGACCGGGCGCTGGCGCTGGGCGGCTTCGACCACCTGCTGATCGCCGCGGGCACGCCGCCGGGCAAATTCCTCGACGACCAGGACTACCCCTTCGTCGCCAACCCGCATTTCAGGCACTGGCTGCCGCTGGCCGACGCCCCCGGCAGCTGGATCGCCTACACGCCGGGCAGCAGGCCGAAGCTGCTGTTCGTGCAACCGCGCGACTACTGGCACGTGGTGCCGCAGGCGCCGCACGGCTATTGGGTGGAACACTTCGACATTGTCACCATGCGCAGCGCCGAAGAGGCTGTGGCGCACTTGCCGAAGGGCCACAGCGCGGTGGTCGCATCGGCTTGCCCGGCCATCGATGGCGTGACGGCGAACAACCCGCAGCCGGTGCTCGACTGCCTGCACTGGCATCGCTCGTTCAAGACGCCCTACGACCTGGCGTTGATGCGCGAAGCCAGCCGCATCGGCGCGCGCGCGCATCGCGCGGCGGAGGCCGCGTTCCGTGCCGGCGAGAGCGAGTTCAGCATCCACCTCGCCTACCTGGCCGCCGCGAAGCAGATCGACGCCGAGCTGCCCTACGCCAGCATCGTCGCGCTCAACGAACACGGCGCGGTGCTGCACTACATGCACTTCGATCGCACGCCGCCGGCCGCGCACCGCTCGTTCCTGATCGACGCCGGCGCTAGCAGCGCAGGCTACGCCAGCGACATCACCCGCACCTATGCCGGCATCGGCCACGGTGAATTCCAGGCGCTGATCGCCAGCATGGACGCCGCGCAGCGGGGCTTCGTGGCGAAGGTGCGCGCCGGCCAGGGCTACCCCGAGCTGCACCTCCACGCCCACCACGTGATCGCCGGCGTGCTGCGCGATCACGGCTTCATCCGCATGAGCGCCGAGAGCGCGGTGGAATCCGGCGTCACCTCGGCGTTCTTCCCGCATGGCCTGGGCCATTCGATCGGCCTGCAGGTGCATGACGTGGCCGGCTTCCAGCGGGGCGAGCAGGGCGGCAGCATCCCGCGTCCGGCCGGCCACCCCTACCTGCGCACGACCCGCGTGCTGGAGCCGGGCATGGTGGTGACCATCGAGCCGGGCCTGTACTTCATCGACATGCTGCTGGCCGAACTGCGCGAGAAACCCGTCGCCGCCGACATCGACTGGACCAGGGTGGACGCCTTCCGCCCCTACGGCGGCATCCGCATCGAGGACGACGTGGTGTGCACCGACGGCACGCCGGAGAACCTCACGCGCGATGCCTTCGCGAACCAGGGCGATTAGCCGGGTGTACGCGCCCGGTGCCGGTGCGGCGGGCAAGCCAGCGACTCACGGCACCCCGCTTCAACGCTTCGCCAGCAGCGCCTCGATCTCCAGCGGCTCTTTCGGCACGGCGGCGCTGAGCACCTCGTTGCCGTCGCGGGTCACCGCCACGTCGTCCTCGATGCGGATGCCGAGGCCGCGCCAGCGTTCGTCCACACTGGCGTCGTCGGGCGATAC
>JAJZGE010000459.1 GCA_021798675.1 Pseudomonadota bacterium
AGAAGGTGTCCGCGCCGTCGATCGCCGCGCTGACCCAGGTCAGGTACAGCCGGCGCGCCAGCGGCAGGGCTTCGCGGAACACCTGGCCGCCGCCGATCACCATCAGTCCGGTGTGGTCGCAGCGCGCCTGCGCTTCGTCGATCGAGCGCACGGTGACCTGGCCCGGGAACGGCGCCTCGTGCCGCAGCGACAACACCAGGTTGGTGCGGTCCGGCAGCGCGCGGCCAATCGACACCGCGGTGTTGTAGCCCATCAGCACGTACTTGCCCACGGTGAGCTGCTTGAACCACCGCAGGTCGTCCGGCAGGTGCCAGGGCAGTTGTCCCTTGCGGCCGATGGCGAAGTTCTCGTCGAGCGCGGCGATCAGCGAAATGGCCATCTTGGCTCCAGGCAGGAAGTCACGGGATCGAACGGCATATGCGTCGGCGCGGCATGGCGGCTCACAATACCGCCTATTGTAGCGATTCGCGGGGATGACGAGCATGGTTATCGCAGCAGAACTCCTCGCCGCGGCGGCGCTGGCCGCCGGTCCGGCGGCCACGACAGGCACCGCACCCCAAGTGATGCCGACCGTGTATGAAGCCGGGCACTTCTATGCGGTGCCCGAAACCCGCGACGGCCAGCGGCTGAAGCTGGTGGTCGATACCGGCGGCGGCGGTGGCGGCGGCCTGTACTGGATCAGCGGAGCTGCGGCGAACCGGCTGCACCTGCAAACCCGCGATTGCGCCGCGGGTGGCAGCCATCTGACCGTGACCCCACTCCCCGACTATCGCCCCGGCCACGCCCTGCCGCCGCCGGATTCCGACTTCTGTGGCGCGGTGGTGCTGGTAAACCCGCGCGGCGACGTCACCCCCGATGACGGCCAGCTCGGCGCCGGCTATCTGCCCGGCCATGTGTGGACTTTCGACTATCCCGCCGAGCGCCTCACGCTGCAAGGCTCGGCCTGGCGTCCGGATCCCACCGCACATCCCGTGCCGCTGGGTTTTCCGCGCGACGGCGACGGCCGGCCAACCGATGGCTTTGCCCGCATCGTCATCCGGGTGGACGGGCAGCCGCTGGATATGCTGCTGGATACCGGCGCCACCGCACATCCCACCACAGCAGGCAAGCAGGCCAGCGGGATACCTACGGTCAACGGCTACGGCGTCGCCAGCTACATCACACGCAGCGTACTGGAGCGCTGGCACAAGGTACATCCAGGCTGGCGCGTGGTGGACGGAGGCGACGACCTGCTCGGCTCGAAACCCGCCTCACGCATGATCGAGGTGCCGGACGTGGAGATCGGCGGCTGGTCGGTGGGCCCGGTCTGGTTCACCGAGCGTCCTGATCGCAATTTCGGCATCAAGGGCATGTCGAGGTACATGGACCGCGCCGTGACGGGCGCCGTCGGCGGCAACGTCTTCGAGCACTTCGTGATGACCATCGACTACCCCCACGCCACGGCCTGGTTCCGCTGCGTGACCGGCTGCAAGGCGGTCGCTACACCGCCACCGGCGCCTTGATCGCCGGGTGCGGGCTGTAGCCCTCGATGGCGACGTCCTCGAAACGGAAGTCCTCCAGTGCACGCACCCCGGGATTCAGCACCAGGCGCGGCAAGGGACGCGGCTCGCGGGTGAGCTGCAGGCGCGCCTGTTCGACATGGTTGCTGTACAGGTGCGCGTCGCCCAGCGTGTGCACGAAGTCGCCCACGCCCAGCCCGCAGACCTGGGCCACCATGTGGGTGAGCAGGGCGTAGCTGGCGATGTTGAACGGCACGCCGAGGAAGATGTCGCCGCTGCGCTGGTAGAGTTGGCAGCTAAGTTTTCCGTCGGCCACGTAGAACTGGAACAGCGTGTGGCATGGCATCAGCGCCATCTTCGGCAGCTCGCCCACGTTCCACGCGCTGACGATCAGGCGGCGCGAGTCGGGGTTGCGACGGATCTCGTCCACCACCCAGCGGATCTGATCCACCGTGCCGCCGTCGGCGGTAGGCCAGGCGCGCCATTGCCGGCCGTAGACCGGGCCGAGGTCGCCCTGCTCGTCGGCCCATTCGTCCCAGATGCTGACACCGTGCTCCTTGAGGTAGGCGATGTTGGTGTCGCCCCGCAGGAACCAGACCAGCTCATGGACGATGGATTTCAGGTGCAGCTTCTTGGTGGTGACCAGCGGGAAGCCCTCGGCAAGGTCGAAGCGCATCTGCCAGCCGAATACGCTGCGCGTGCCAGTGCCGGTGCGGTCCGCCTTTTCCGTGCCGTGCTCCAGCACGTGGCGCAGCAGGTCGAGGTAGGCCTTCATGGACCGCTCTTGGCCGGCGTCGCCACCTCATGCAGCTGCAGCGTGGGCGCCTTGCGCGACAGCCAAAGCAGCCACAGGCCAGCGACGATCAGCGGCAACGAGAGGATCTGCCCCATCGTGAGCCAGCCGAAGGCGAGATAACCGAGCTGGATGTCCGGCAGGCGCACGAACTCCACGCCGAAGCGGAAGCAGCCGTACATCAGCGCGAACAGCCCGGAAACGAGGTAACGCGGCCGCGGCTTCATCGACACCAGCCACAGCACGGTGAACATCACCACGCCTTCCAGCGCCAACTCGTACAGCTCGCTGGGATGCCGCGGCAGATGCCCCCCAAACTGGGCATAGACCGCTTGCCAGGCCGGGTGCGCCGCGTAATGCAGCGTGCTGTCCGTAATCGTGCCGCCGAAGGCGTACGTGTGATCCTCGGCCTGCGCATTGGGGAAGATCATGCCCCACGGCAGGTGGGTGGGCTTGCCCCACAGCTCGCCGTTGATGAAGTTGCCCAGCCGGCCCAGGCCCAGGCCGATCGGCACCAGCGGCGCCACGAAATCCACCGTGTCCATGAAGTGCAGCTTGTGCCGGCGCGACCACCACAGCCCTGCCACCAGCACGCCGACCAGGCCGCCGTGGAAGCTCATGCCGCCGTCCCACACGCGGAACAACGCCAGCGGATCGGTCCAGATCCAGCGCGGGCCGCCGGCGTAATAGAACAGCATGTAGCCGATCCGTCCGCCCGCGATCACGCCCATCATGCCGTAGAAGAACAGGTCGCTCAGCGCGTCGCGCGTCACCGGCAAGCGGCCCCTCCGGCGCCGGTACTCGCCC
>JAJZGE010000460.1 GCA_021798675.1 Pseudomonadota bacterium
ACCGCGGCGCGATGCTTCAGCAGCAGCTTGACGCCGGTGGCGTCGTCGTCGGCGATGCCGGCCGCCGCGACCAGCGCCGGTTCGCCGCCGGCCGGCGCCGGCTTGGCGCCGCGTTCCAGCAGGAATTTCACCAGCGGCCAGTTGGCGGCGTGGCAGGCGGCAGTCAGCGGGCTGACGCCGGCGTGGTTCAGCGCGTTGATCGGGGCGGCGGCGTCCAGCAGCATCGCCGCCACGCCCGCTTCGCCGCTGAGCACCGCGCCGTGCAGGGCGGTGTTGCCCTCGCTGTCGCTGGCCAGCGGATCGGCACCGTTGGCGAGCAGGGTCATCACCGCCTCGGCGCGACCGTGCCAGCTGTCGCGCGTGGCTGCCAGCAGTGCGGTGAGGCCGCCGCTGGTGCGGTTGACGTCCGCGCCTTTGGCGATCAGCGCGCGCAGCAGGCGCGTGTCGGGCAGCAGCGCGGCCAGCATCAGCACCGGACGCTGGTCGCGTTCGTCGGCGTCCGGCATCGTGTCGGGAGGGGCGCCGGCAGCGACCAGTGCCAGCGCGCGCTCGATGTCGCCGTCGCGGGTGGCGGCCAGCAGTGCGTGCGCCTGTTCCGGCGTGCCGGCGGTGCGCTCCTGCTCGCTCAGCAGCACGCGGACCGGCGGCGCATCGGTCGCACTGCAGGCGCGGTCCTGCGCGCGACGGTCACCGCGCTCGCACAGCAGGGCGCGCAGGGTGCGGTTGGCGATCACCAGACAGCCCAGCGGCAGCAGCACGACGCCGTACAACGCCAGCGCCACGATGCGCAGCTCGGACGGCAGGATGCCGTAGAGGCCGGCCAGCGCGATCGCGCCGAAGGCCAGCACCAGCAATGAGAACGCGGCCGGCAGGAAATGGCTGAAGAAGCGCTCCTCGTGCGACAGATGCCGGCCGAACGCGATGCTGCGCAGGGTAGCGGTGAAGATCCAGGAACCGTCACGCTGGCATGGATAAGCGTCGTCCCACACAAACACCAGCCCGAACGCCGGCCACACGCGCCACAACACCACCAGCGCGATCACCAGCGCCGCCGCCAGCGCCAGCGCGGCGGCGAGGCTGGGCGCATGCCCGAGCTGCAGCATCGGCCACGCCACCAGCACGAACACCAGCGCGGTGTAGCTGCTGAACATCACCAGATGCGCGGCGCCGCGACGCAGCACGGTGCGGCCGAAGCGCGGCTCCGGGTCGAAGCCGATCGCGTGGCAGATCGCCGCCATCGTCAGTGCATTGGCCAGCAGCAGCGGAATCAGCGTCAGCGGATGGATCGCCATTCCTGCCGCGGCCACCGCGAGCAGGCCGGGAACGAACCAGGCAAGCGCCTGCAGGAGGGGGGGGCGACGGCGCGATCGGGGTGGGCTCATGGCGACAGTATAGAAACCGTGGAAGTGACAGACGGTAACCTAGCGTTAACCGAGTCGCCGCGAAGTGGCAATGCGCTGTCGCCCGTCAGGGTGCGTCAGCATCGTGCGTGGTGGTGCCGTAGCCCGGGTGATTGGCCAGTGCCAGGTTCTCCTGCGGCGGCAGCTGCAGATGCCAGCCCTGCGTGCGCAGATGCTCGCGTACCTGCGCGACGTCCTCCACCGGCAGCTTGCGCGTGGCGTCCAGCGTCACTTCCATCACGAAGCGCAGCTCGCCCAGCAGTTCGGTCAGCGACTTCGGCAGCTGCCCGAACGCGTCGCGCTGCGCCAGCCACAGGTAGCCGCCGGTTTTGCGCTGGCTGGCGTAGACGAAACTTTGCATGGCGATTTCCGCAGGAGGGATGCGTGGAAGCATGTGCATCCACCACAGGCGGCCGAGGTTAGCAGCAGCACTGCGGCGCGTGGATCGCAGCTGCCGCGGCGGCCCCGCGGACGGGGGTGTCCGCACAGGGTCGGCGAACCCCGCCGGTTTGCTGCGCCAGCACTTGCAACGCTTTGAGCGAGTGGGCAGAGTGCGCCGCAGGGGCTTCAAACGCGCGTATGAATTTCTTCATGCGCCGCCCCAGCTATCTACCCGAGCCGCACCACGATAAGCAGGAGCAACCGATGCACAATTCTTTTCGTTCCCTCACGGGCGCTGCCCGTCCGCTCGCGCTCGCCGCGCTGAGCGTGGCCATCGTTGGTGCCTTGGTGGCGCCAAGCCTCGCCAGCGCCAGCGCCTTCCAGCTGAAGGAAGACAGCGCCAAGAGCCTGGGTCGCGCCTATGCCGGCTCCGCCACCGCCGGTGGCGACGTCTCGGTGGTGGCCAACAACCCGGCCGCCATGAGCGACCTGAAGGGCACCTATTTCCAGGCCGACATGACGGCCATCAATTTCAGCACCAAGTTCAGCGGCTCGGCGCAGGATGCGCTGGGCCGGCCGATCAGCGGTGGCAACGGCGGCGACGGCGGCACCACGCTGCCGGTGCCGGCGATGTTCTTCGCCACCCAGCTCAACGACCGCGTGCACGTCGGCGCCGCCTTCTCGGTGCCGTTCGGTTTCCAGACCGAATACGATCGCAACTGGGTTGGCCGCTACAACGCGATCAAATCCAAGTTCCAGTCGCTCGATGCGACCCTGTCCGGGTCGTACGACGTGAGCGACACCTTCAGCCTGGGCGCCAGTTTCATCGCGCAGAAGACCAGCGCGGACCTGAGCAACGCGATCAACTTCAACGCGGTCGGTATGGGCTCGGTGCAGCAGGCGCTGGCGGCCGGTCTGCTCACCCCGGCGCAGGCGCAGGCGCAGATGGGGCAGATCAACGCGGTGGTTCCGCCAGGTACTGACGGTTATGCCCGCATCACCGGCGAAAGCTGGGCCTACGGCTGGCAGCTCGGCGCCCTGTGGAAGCTGACCGCGCAGGACAAACTGGCATTCAACTACCGCGCCAAGATCTCGCACACGCTGCACGGCACTGCCAACTTCACCGTGCCTGCGAATGCGGCCGCCGCGTTCGGCGTCGGTGGCCCGGGCACCGCGTTCGCGCACAGCAATGGCACCGCCGGCTTCACCACGCCCGCCGTCGCCAGCCTGAGCTACTGGCATCAGGCCGAGAAGTTCGGTTTCGGCGCGGATGCGGCCTGGACCCAGTGGGACGTGTTCAAGCAGCTGAAGGTGACC
>JAJZGE010000461.1 GCA_021798675.1 Pseudomonadota bacterium
CGCGCGCAGACCGCCCTGCCCGTAGGCCTGCATGTAGTCGGCGAATACCGGATTCATCAGCAGCGGCACGTGGCCGAACAGGTCGTGGAACAGGTCCGGCTCGGCGATGTAGTCGAGCTGGTCGGGGCGGCGGATCCACCAGGTGACCGGAAAGCGCCGCTGCGCGAGATGCTCGAAGAACACCGCCTCCGGCAGCAGACCCTCGACGCCGACCAGCGTCCAGCCGGTGGCGGCGCGCAGATCGCGGTTGATGGCATCGAAGCGCGGGATCACGTCGCTGGTGAAGCCCAGCGCCTGCTGCGCCTCCAGAAACGCGCTGCAAGCGCGGCCCGGCAACAGCGCGCGCTGACGCTCGAACAGCGTGGCCCAGACCTGGTGGTCGCTGGCGCTGTAACTGGCCCAAGGCTGCTCGACCACGCCGGTGGCGTATTGCGGAATCACGCCACGATCGGTGGCGATGTTCTCGACGCGGCGCGGCTGGGCATTCATGGCGGCCTCGGTGGCAGGATGAATTGGCAGGGCCAGTTTAGCGGCTGACGCGCGCAATGGTCTTGCTTTGTTGCACGCAAGCAGCAATAACACGCACGTTTCTTGCAACAATCTTGATATTTGCACAATAAAACGGTAAATCCATGTCGCCCACACTCGATCGCACCGACCGCGCCCTGCTGCGCCTACTGCAGGCCGAGGGCCGCCTGACCAACGCCGAACTGGCCGCGCGCGTGAGTCTTTCGCCCTCAGCCACGCTGCGCCGCCTGCAGCGCATGGAAGCCAGCGGCGTGATCGCCGGCTACGGCGCGCGCCTCGATGCGCGGGCGCTGGGCCTGGATCTGTCGGCGTTCGTGCGCGTGCAACTGGCGGCGCACACGCGTGCCGCGATCGAACGCTTCGTGCAGGTGGTGCAGGACGCCGACGAGGTGGTCGCCTGCCATGCGCTGACCGGCGATATGGACTACCTGCTCGAGGTGCACGTGGCCGACCTCGATCACTTCTCGCGCTTTCTGCTGGACCGCCTGCTCAACGACGCCGGCGTCGCCGATGTCAATTCCAGCTTCGTGCTGCGCACGGTGAAGACGGCACGCGGCCTGCCGCTGCGCGAACCCTGACGCTGCGCGCCGGGAACCCGGCGCGCACGCGCGCATCGAATGAACCGCCGCCCCGGTTGCGGCACGTTCTACCGCAATGCAGCATGGCTGGCTAAAGTACCGTTATGAGATCTCCACCGCCCGTGACCGCGCCCAGCAACGTCGATCGCCTGCGCGGCCTGCGCTATGCGTGGCGCGTGCCGATTCTGCTGTTGTTGATCCTGCTGGCCATGCCACTGGGCGTGCTGGTGGCGCTGCTGCCGGCCACTGCCCGCGACGCGCGGCACGAACCGCTGTCGCAACGCATCGTGCGCGGCTGGTCGCGCGCGCTGTTGCGCGGCGCTTTCGGCATCCGCATCCGCAGTGCCGGGGCGCAGGTCGTCGGGCCGGTGCTGCTGGTGGCCAATCACATCTCCTGGATGGACATCCAGCTGCTGCACACGCAGCGCGCCGTTTGCTTCGTGGCCAAGGCCGAGATCGCGCGCTGGCCGCTGATCGGCTGGCTGGCCGCGCGCGCCGGCACCATCTTCCACCGCCGCGGCCACAGCGCGTCGCTGAACGCGGTGATGGCGGTGATGGTGCGGCGCCTGTGCTCCGGACGCGCGGTGGCGGTGTTTCCCGAGGGCGGCATCGAGCACGCCGACGGCGGCATCACTCGCGTACGCATCTTCCATGCGCGCGTGTTCCAGTGCGCGCTGGACGCGGCGGTGCCGATCCAGCCGGTGGCGCTGACCTACCGTCGCGGCGGCTGCAGTTACGACGATGTTTCGTTCCGTCCGGGTGAGGGTTTTCTGGACAATTTCCTGCGCTTGCTGGGGACGGCGCCGATCGACGCCGAGGTGCGCTTTCTCGCGCCCTTGACCGAGCCCGCCGAGAATGGACGACGCGCGCTGGCCGAGGCCGCGCGCAGTGCCATCGCCCGCAGCCTGGAAACAAATCCATGAAATCGCCCATCGCGGCGCAACGCCTGCTCCGCGGCACCGATTACCGGCCGCCGCGCTGGCTGCGCAATCCGCACCTGCAGTCGGTGCTGGGTTCCAGCGGCCTGCGCCGGCTGCGTCTCGGCCGGCAGACGCAGCTGCTGGCGCGCGCGACGCACGCCGAGGTGCTGGATGTCGGCGGCGGCGTGCGCCTGCAGGGTTTCCACAGCGCGCAGCAGGCGCTGCCCGAGCGACGCGGGCTGGTGCTGCTGCTGCACGGCTGGGAAGGTAGCGCGCAGTCCAACTACGTCCGCGCCAGCGCAGCGGCGTTGCTGGGCGCCGGCTACGACGTGTACCGGCTGAACTTCCGCGACCACGGCGACAGCCACGCGTTGAACCGCGAGCCGTTCCACTCCTGCCGGCTGGACGAGGTGGTGGCAGCCGTGGCCCAAGTGTGTGCGCGGCGCGGATCCGGCCTGCGTGCCGTCGCCGGCTTCTCGCTGGGCGGCAATTTTGCGCTGCGCGTGGCGCGCACGGCGCCGGCGCACGGCATCGCGCTGGATTACGCGCTGGCCGTGTGCCCAGTGATCGACCCGGCGCACGGCCTGCGCCAGCTCGAGCGCGGCTGGCTGTACCACGCCTATTTCATGCGCAAGTGGCGCAACTCGCTGCGCCGCAAGCAGGCGCTGTTTCCCGAGTTGCCGGTGCTGCGCCGCGGCGACCGCCGCTTGAACATGCGCGAACTGACGCGCGTGCTGGTCGAACGTTACACGCAGTTCGAATCGCTGGAAGCCTACCTGGACGGCTATTCGGTGGCCGGCGAGCGGTTGGCGCACATGCAGGTACCCGCCACCATTCTCACCGCCGCGGACGATCCGGTCATTCCGGTAGCCGATTTCCGCGCGCTGCGACTGCCGGACTGCGTCGAGCTGGACATCGCGCCGCATGGCGGCCATTGCGCGTTTCTGACCGGCGCCGATCTGCACAGCTTCGTCGACGACTACCTGCTGGCGCGTCTCGCGGCCGCAGCCACGCCGACGGCGCGAGTGCCGCTGCGCGCCTGAGCGCCCGGCCGGCGCGCGGGACCAAC
>JAJZGE010000462.1 GCA_021798675.1 Pseudomonadota bacterium
ACTCCTCGCGCTCGTAGGCGGCGGCGAGGTTCTTGATGTAGTCGACGGGGTGGTAGTAGCTGATGTACTGCAGCGCGTCGGCGACGGACTGGATCAGGTCTTCTTGCTTGATGGCGGTCATGGCGATGGCTTGGCTGGGGGACGGGGAAGGGCGCCGCCGGATCACCGGCCGCGGCGCGGCAAACGCCTATTGTGCCGCAAGCGTCCAGGCACGGCCTCCCGCCCCTGGCCGGTGCGCCAACCCGGCGGCCCTGGCTGCTCAAGCTCCTGGCTGGCCCGCCGTTAACCCCGGGCAGGGACGGGGCTGCGTTGAGCAGCACCCGAGCCAACGCGCTACGGGCTGACCGGGACACCGGCTCGCGGGGACGGTCCCGGGCTGGTAGGCACGGGACCCGCCACGCGAGCGAGCCGGTCGGCCAAGCCATAACAAGCTGCCCCACTCCCCCCTCTGGCCGCCGCACCGCGAACCGCGCTGCGGCGGCACTTTTTTGCGATCCGCCGCACCGCCGCTTGCGCCTGCGCCATTCGGGCGCCTAGGCTTCGGGGGCGGCGCAGCGCCAGTCGTCTTGGGGGAGAGGACCGACGGCGTCGCAGGGGAAACCCCTCAAGTCCTTGCTCGACGTAGCGTCATGCGGATCGACCGCGGGCGCCGCGGCGACCTGCGTCGCCGTGCGCGCCTGGCCCCTTGCCACCAGGAGGAAGCGCAATGTTCCCGAAACTGCACCGCAAACCACTCGCCGGCTGCCTTGCCCTGCTGCTCGCAGGCACAAGCGGTACGGCGCTGGCCGCCGACATGCGACCGCATGTCGACATGGGCCTGGCGACGTCCAATCAGCCTGTGCATGTCACGCTGATACTCAGGCTGCACAACAAAGCGGCACTGCAGGATTACATCCGACAGACCATCACGCCCGGCAGCGCGCATTACCACCAGTTCCTCAGCACCGGCGAATTCGCCGCCAGGTACGGTGCCAGCGACGCGGACATCGCGCGCGTGCAGGCCTACCTGCAGCGGCATGGCCTGACCGGCAAGGTGCTGGACAGCCACCTGGCGATCGAAACCAGCGGCACGCTGGCGCAGTTCGGTGCGCTGTTCCAGGCGCCAATCCACGACTACGTCAGCGCCAGGGGACGGCGCTTCCACCGGCCCGCGAAAGCCCCGACGATGCCCGCCGCGCTGGAGGGCAGCGTGATCTACGCCAGCGGCCTCAGCAACGAGCAGCAATTCCTGTCGCACCGCATCCGCGCGCCGCAACTGCCGACGACCTCGGCACTCGCACCCACCTTGAAGACGCTCGCCCAGGCCGGCAGCGGCAATCCCTCCGCCACCGGCATACCGGGTGAATACACCGTCGGCGACGTGGCCGACTTCTACGACATCAACCCGCTGTACCAGCGCGGCATCACCGGCAAGGGCGCGACACTGGCCATCGTCACGCTGTCCAATTTCTACCCCGCCGACGCGCAGGCCTACTGGAACGCCATCGGCCTCGCCACCAAGCCGAACCGCATCACCCAGGTACACGTGGACGGCGGTGGCGCCATCGACGGCGGCAGCGGCGAGACCTCGCTGGACGTGGAGCAGGCCGGCGGCCTGGCACCCGATGCCGACATCCTCGTCTACGACGCGCCGAATGCTGGCAACGGCTTCATCGACGCCTTCGCCCAGGCGGTGTCCGACAACAAGGCGGACAGCATCTCCACCAGTTGGGGCGCGCCGGAGATCTACAACTTCGCCGCACTCAAGGTGAACGGCGCCAAGGTCACCGACACCCGCGACGCGGGCGACCTGCGCGCGTTCCACCAGATCCTGATGGAGGCCGCTGCGCAGGGGCAGTCGGTATTCGCCGCCGCCGGCGACTCCGGCGCCTACGACACCGTGCGCGGCCTCGGGACCGGTACCGGCCCGGGCGATTTCAGCGCGCCGCTGACCGTGGACTCGCCCGCCTCCGATCCGTACATCACCGCCGCCGGCGGCACCACCGTGCCGGTGAAGTTCGTCGACTCCTCCGGCAAGGTGGTGCTCTCGATCGACCAGGAGAGCGTGTGGGGGTGGGATTACCTGCTGCCCTTCGTGAGCAGCCGCGCCGACGTGTTCTCGGTGGGCAGCGGCGGCGGCGTGAGCTCCTACTGGCGCGAGCCGTTCTACCAGTGGTTCACCCAGGGCATCCGCCGCAGCGAGAAGAAGCAGTCGCTGGTCTACAACGATCCCAGCGCCGGCCCCACCACCCTGCTCAAGCTGCCTGGCAACTTCAGCGGCCGCAACGTGCCGGACATCGCGCTCAACGCGGATCCGGAAACCGGCTACATCGTGGTGTCCAGCGCCGACGGCGGCGTGATCTCCGAGGGCGGCACCAGTTTCGTGGCGCCCCAGCTCAACGGCGTCAGCGCGCTGCTGACGCAGAGCACCGGCCATCGCGTGGGCTTCTGGAACCCGCAGATATACCTGCTGCAGGACATCTTCGGCTACGGCAAGTGGTCGGCCTTCAACAGCGTGGACGCGGGCGACAACTGGTTCTACCACGGCGCACCCCACTACACCCCGGGCGCTGGCATCGGCACGCTCGACGTAGACAACCTCAACACCTTCCTCGGCGGACGCTGAGTCCACCGGCCCCAACGTTACTTCGACGGCCGCGCGAGCGGCCGTCGCCTTGTTCAGCGCCATGCGTTCCTAAGCCGCCCGCCGCAATGCCACAATGCGCGCGATACATTTGGAGGAGATCCCGCATGGCGCCAGCCCAAGCCCACGGCATACCGGCCGTCCCGGAGAGCGGCATCACGCCCGTGGCGGTGCGCAGCGGCATCGCGGTCGAGATCAATGGCGAGCGCTTCGTGCACACCGGCGATCCGCAGATGCCGCTGCTGTGGTACCTGCGCGACGTGCTGTGGCTCACCGGCACCAAATACGGCGGCAAACACGGCGAGAACGGCGCCGACCTGGTGCTGGTGGACGGCAAACCTGTCTCGGCGATCGGCCAGCCGATGAACCGGCTCGCCGACAAGCGCATCACCACGGTCGAGGGCCTGGCCGCCAAGGACGGAACGCTGCATCCGCTGCAGCAGGCCTTCATCGACGAGGATGCGATCGGCT
>JAJZGE010000463.1 GCA_021798675.1 Pseudomonadota bacterium
GCCGCCCCGACCAGCGTGCCGGCGCTGCGGCCGCTGTCGACGCCGCCGGACACCACGCTGCCGTGGGACGCGCTGCGCGGTCACCTGGACGGCCGCGCGGTGGTGCACGTGCAGGTCGACGGCAGTGGTCGCGTGAGCGCCGCGAGCCTGGCGCAGACCAGCGGCGATCCGGTGCTGGACGACTACGCCCTGCGCAGCGTGCGCGGCTGGCGTTTCGCGGTGCCACCGGAAGATCCCGACGGTCTCAGCGGCGACCTGCCGATGCTTTTCTCCAGCGACAGCGGGCTCGCCAGCGCACCGTAACGGCGGCTACAGGATGCCCTTGATGCCGACGCCGAACGCGGTGATCAGCCGCGTGATCACCAGCTTGGGCGAAAGCGCCACGTCGGGAAAATCGCCGACCGGCTGGTAGCACTGGTAGAAGCCGGGGTTGCTGGCGCGCATCGGCTGGCAGCCCGGCTTGAGGTCGTAGCTGGTGGCGTAGCGGAACGGCCACAGGTCGAACAGCGGCAGGTGCTCCGATACGTCGCCGATCGCCTGGTTGACGTCGGTGAGCATCGGCACCACCGACTGCCGCGGTGCGATCACCCAGGCGTTTTCCGGCTGCGTGTCGCGCAGGATGCTTTGGCGCACTTCCGCGGCGAAGCGCTTGTCGTACACGATCACGCCGGCCTCGGTGTTGTAGTGATCCGAGCGCGGATCGAAGTTGTGCGAGCCGACCATCGCGAACCGGTCGTCGATCACGATCGACTTGGCGTGCAGGCCGAAGCGCCGCCCCGTCGTCAGCAGCGGCGCGGGGCGGCTGTTGCTGCCAAGCAGGTGAAAGCGGGTGCGGCGCGCGTTCGACGGGGTGGCCGTTCCGGTCGGCAGGGTCAGCGTGTCGGTGCCCAGGTTGGTCAGCTCGTATTCCACCGCGGGGCCTGGCGCATGCGGTTTCAGCTCATGGATCTCGAAGCCGAACCTGGTCAGGTAGCGCTTGCGGTGCTTGTACGACATCGCATACACCGCGAACGCGTCGGTGGAAGCCAGCGAGTTGGTCGACACGATCACCCGCGGCGGATCCTTGCGCTGATGCAGACGCTCGAAGATGCGCTGCGCCTGCCCGCTCAGCACCAGGTAGGGTGTCTGCAGCAGCACCTCGCTGCGCGCGTCGCTGACCATGCGCATCACGTGGCGGGTGAATTCCAGCGCATGCAGGCGGTTCGGCTTGTCGGTTTTCGCCGGCAGGTCGCTGAAATACTCCACTTCGCCGGTTTGCAGCGAAGGCTCGACCAGCCACGCCTGCAGCCACTGCGGGTCCTCGGCGGCCTGCTGCACCTGCGCCACCCGCAGCGGCTCGCGGTAGTGCGGCGTCGGCCAGGTCGGCGCGCTGGTGTCGGCGAGGATGCGCTGGTTCACGTCGCGCAGGTGGGTCAGTGGCACCGAGCGCTTGTGCTGCCAGAACAGGTTGAAGCTGGCGGCCATCTGGCGCGCGGCCGGGCCGCCAACCATCACGTCGCGGTCGACGTAGTCGAAATTGGGGTCCCAGTCGAAGTAGCGGTCCTGGTAGTTGCGCCCCCCGGTGATGCCGATGCTGTCGTCCACCAGGAACAGCTTGTTGTGCATGCGCTGGTTGAAGTGCATGAAGCAGCACAGGATGCCGGCGGCGAAATCCAGCGGCGGCGTGTGCGCCTTGTAAAAGGTGGGGTTGTACAGCCGTACCTGCAGGTTGCTGCTCGCCCGCGACAGTTCGTCGAGCAGGGTCGGATCGTCGAAGGAGAACAGCTGGTCGGCGAGGATGCGCACCTTCACTCCGCGCCGCGCCGCCTGCACCAGCTCGTTCAGCATCAGCTGGCCGACGTCGTCCTGATCCCAGATGTAGGTTTGCACGTCGATCGAGCGCTGCGCCGCGCGGATCAGGTTGATCCGCGCCGCCAGCGCCGGCTCGCTATCGTCGAGCAGGGTCACCACGTGCACCGGATGCTGTGGTGTGGACACCGCCAGCGCCCGCTCGGCGGCCTGCAGCAGGGGCGACGGCACTGCGCAGTGGTCGCTGCGGTCGCAGCTGTCGGTGCGGTAGACGGTGTTGGCCACCACCGTATCGGCACGGCGGATCTGCGCCCGCGACAGCGTGCAACCCTGCAGCAGCAGGGCGGCGAGCAGCAGGCTGCAGGTGATCAGCTGACGTGGGGACATGCCGTACATGATACGGCCAGCGCTAGTCCGATGCCGGATCAAGCGCGATCAGCAGGCCCAGGTGCACCTGATCGGAGACGGTGGCGCGATAGCTGGTCATCCCGAACGCGCGACGCGAGATCAGTCCGCGCGCCTGGATCAGGCAACCGCGCGCGGTGAGCGTGCTGCACTGGCTGGGCAGCAGCTCGAAGCGCACCGGCAGGGTGACTCCGCGCAGGCTGAGCTGGCCATCCAGCGCGCCGCCGGCGGTGAGCCGGGCCAGCGGGATCGGATCAGACAGGAAATGGATCAGTGGGTAGTTGGCGGCGTCGAAGAACGGCGGCGCCAGCACGTCGCGGCGAAAGCGCGAGGAGTCCATCGTCAGACTTGCGACCGGGATGTGCGCATCTACCGTGGCATGCTCGCGCGCATCCATTTTCACCTCGCCGCTGATCTGCGCAAAGCGCCCGCTGACTGTGCGCAGCCACAGCAGGCGCACGCCAAACTCGGCGTGCGAGCGGCTGCCGTCGATGCGCAGATCGGTGCCGTGCGCCGGCGGCACGCTGAGTGCCAGCGCGGCCAGCAGCGCGATGCCGGAGCCCCATGTCATGGGGACCAGAAGGCATCCAGCCGGGCATGGCCCGGTTCGAGCGAATCGTTCAGATGCAGCACCGCCAGGGCGCCGGGGGGCATGCCGCGGAAGTCGTCGGAGCGGCCTTCCACCAGCAGCGCCACCAGCCGCTCGATGCCGGGGTTGTGGCCGACCAGCATCACCGTGCCGGCATCGCCGTGCTGGTCGAGCAGGGCCAGCAGCTCGCCGGGCGAGGCGTCGTAGATCTCGGCGGCCATCTGCGGCACCGGCGCCGCTTCGATCGCGGCCAGCGCCAGTCGGGCGGTTTCATCGGTGCGCCGGGCCGGCGAGCACAGCACGCGATCGGGG
>JAJZGE010000464.1 GCA_021798675.1 Pseudomonadota bacterium
CCGACCGGGTTGCTACCGTAGTCTTCGGCGAAGCGCGGGATCAGCGGCAGCAGCCCGGGGAACTGCTGGCGGAAGAATGCGGCGGCCGTGGCCGCATCCGGCAGGCTGGCGAAGCTCGGTGCGGTTCCCTGCACGGAGCGTGCCTCGGCGGGCGGCGTCTGGTCGGGCAGCGTCTGGCTGGGTAGGAACAGGGTGACGGTGAAGCTGCCCTCGGTATTCGGCAGCGCGATGCACATGTAGCCGCCGCGTGGCCAGATGTGCAGCGCGTGCGGCTCCAGTGCGAACTGATCGTGGCCGCCGCCGGACTTGATCACCGCGGCGGGCAGTTCGTGCGCCGGCGGAATCTCCAGCTCCTTGTAGCCGTGGCCGAGCGGCTCGATGCGCTCGCCCAGCGGCGCATGCGCATTCATCGCGGCGCGCACGGCCGAGCCGGCACCGTCGGCACCGATCAGCCGTTGGAATGCGAGGCTGCGTTCAGTCCCCGTCGCGTCGACCAGCCGGATGCGCTGCTGGTCGAAGTCGGTGGCGATCAGCGACTGGCCGAAATGAAAGCGCACGCCGGCCGCCTCCGCCGCCTCCAGCAGCAGCCGGTTGAGCGCGCCGCGCGACACCGACCAGATCACCTCGCTGTCGTCCACGCCATAGCGCTGCAGTGTGCTGTCGCCATCGCGCGCATGCACCATGCGGCCGCGCATCATCACCGCGCGCTGCAGCACGTCGTCGGCCAGCCCGGCCGCGCGCAGCGCCTGCAGCCCGCGCTCGGCCAGCGCCAGATTGATCGAACGGCCGCCGACGATCGAGCCGGCGCGCCGGGGGTCGGGCCGCTTTTCGAACACCTCGACCGCAAAGCCGCGTTGCGCCAGTTGCTGCGCCAGCAGCGCGCCGACCAGGCCGGCGCCGATCAGGGTGATGGGTGGCTGCGTCATGCGGCGATCCAGGAAGCGAGTTGTCGCACTGTTCCGCAAGCGCCGCGCCGCTGCAATCCCGTCAGCGCTGCGGCCGCTCAGAAGCTCATGAAATAACCGCCGTTGACCGGCAGGTTGGCGCCGGTGATGTAGCCGGCATCGTCGGCGGCAAGAAAGCACACCGCGCGGGCGATGTCCGCCGGTGAGCCAAGCCGTCCGACCGGGATGCCGTCGACGATCTGCTGGCGGATCTCGGCCGATACGGCGGCCACCATCGGCGTCTCGCAGTAACCCGGCGAGACGGTATTGACGGTGACGCCCTTGCGCGCCGTCTCGCGCGCCAGCGCCATGCTGAAGCCGTGCACGCCGGCCTTGGCAGCGGAGTAGTTGGTCTGGCCGAACTGGCCGGTCTGGCCGTTGACCGAGCTGATGTTGACGATGCGGCCGAAGCCGCGCGTGGTCATGCCCTCGACCACCGGCCGGCACATGTTGAACACGCCGTCGAGGTTCACCTGCATCAGCTCGTGCCACTGCTGCGGCGTCATCTTGCGCAGGCTGACGTCGCGGGTGATGCCGGCCGCGTTGACCAGGATCTCCACGTCGCCGTGCTGCTGCCCGATGCGCGCGATCAGCTGCTGGCAGCTGTCGAAGTCGCTGACGTCGGCCGGCTCGAAATCGACCGCATCACGGCTGTCGGCGAGCTCCCGCCGGAAGGCGGCGAGGCGCGCTTCGCGGTTGGCGAGATCCACCGCGATCACGCGGCGGCCGGCGCGCGCGAGCTGACGGCAGATTTCCGTACCGAGGCCACCGACGCCACCGGTGACCACGGCCAGGCGTGGTGGGGAGAGGCTCATGCGCTTGGATCTCCAGCGTGAACATGCCGCAGGGCAGCATGTGCTGTGCTGCAGCGGTCAGGAAGGGGGAAACAGCGGCGGTGCGTCCGCGCGCGCGGCTTCAAGCGGCGCGATTCAGCCGGATTTCTTGCCGCCGCGGCTGCCGCCGGGCGTCGGAATGACCTGCGCGGCGGTGTCGATCAGGCCGCGCTGCATCGCTTTCCAGGCGTCCATGTTGCGCTCGGTGAGGTCGTTCAGCATCGTCCATGGAGTCTGCCCCATGAGGCTGTTGAGCTGGCTGCGGAACTGCGTCTGCTGGTCGAGAAACACCTGCAGGCTGCGCTCCAGGTACGGCCCCATGAAGCCCTGCAAGGAATCGCCGTAGAATCGGATGATCTGGCTGAGCAGCTGCGGCGACAGCATCGGCTGGCCGTTGTCCTCGTGTTCGGAGATGATCTGCAGCAGTACCGAACGGGTCAGGTCGTCGCCGCTCTTGGCGTCGCGTACCTCGAAGTCCTCGTTGTCCAGCACCAGCTGGCGGACCTCTTCCAGCGTGATGTAGCTGGAGATCTCGGTGTCGTACAGACGCCGGTTCGGATACTTCTTGATGGTGCGCTTGGTTTGTGCCATGCGGCACAAACTAGCAGAAGGTATTGCGCCGCACCAGCCGTCCGACGGCGCCTGCCGGACTGCCCCAGCGTCAGTGGCCGACCGCACCGCCGCTGCTGCCGAACGGCGGCCGGGCCAGCCACAGCAGCGGCATCAGCAGCACGAAGGTGATGCTGCAGGCCCAGAACACGTCGTTCACCGCCAGCGTGGCCGCCTCGCGGCTGATCAGCTGGTCGACCACGCTGAGTCCACGCTGGCCGGTCAGCCCGGCGTGCTGCAACTGCTGCAGGAATCCGCTGGCGGCAGGGCTGGCCGGCGTGATGCTCTCGGTCAGCACGGCGTGGTGGAACTCGGTGCGATGCTGCCACAGCGTCACCGTGATCGCGGTGGAGATGCTCGATCCCAGCGTGCGAAAGAAATTGGCCAGTCCGGAGGCGCTGGCAATCTGCTCCGACGGCAGCCCGGACAGGTAGATCTGGTTCAGCGGAATGAAAAACAGCGGGATGCCCAGGCCCATCACCAGCCGTGGCCACACCATGCTGATGTAGGAGGCGCTGCTGTCGAAGGTGGAGAGCCAGTACGAGCAGCCGGCCAGGATCACGAAGGCGCTGGTGACCATCAGGCGCAGGTCGATGCGTCCCAGCTGGCTGCCCACCACCGGCGCCAGCAGGAAGGCCAGCACGCCGACCCAGGCGCTGGTCAGCCCGGACCAGCTGGCGGTGTAGCCCAGGGTAGTCTGCAG
>JAJZGE010000465.1 GCA_021798675.1 Pseudomonadota bacterium
ACAACGCGCCGGTGAGCATCACCGGTACGATCAACCCGCTGGCGCCGGTGGCCTACCTCGACGTGAAAGGCAAGGCCGATGGGGTGGAGCTGACCCACCTGTCGCCCTATTCGGGCAAGTACACCGGCTACCCGATCACCGGGGGCCAGCTGACGATGGACGTGCATTACCGGCTCGACAACGGCAAGCTCGACGCCGACAACCACCTCTTCATCACCCAGCTCAGCTTTGGTGACGCGATCCAGGGTCCCGGCATCAGCCACCTGCCGGTGAAGCTGGCGGTGGCGCTGCTGAAGGACGCCGACGGCAACATCGACGTGAACGTGCCGGTGTCCGGTTCGCTGGACGACCCGGAGTTCAGCGTCGGCGGTCTGATCTGGCGCGCGTTCGCCAACCTGATCGGCCGCGCGGTGACCTCGCCGTTCCGGCTGATCGCCGCGGCGATGGGCGGGGGCGCCAGGCACCAGGACCTGGGCTACGTGGCATTCGCCCCCGGCTCGGCCGTGCTCGATGCGAAGGCGCAGGACAAGCTCACACAGATCGTGAAGATCCTGCAGCAGAAGACCTCGCTGAAACTGGACATCATCGGCCGCGTCGATCCGAAGTTCGACGAGAGCGGCCTGCGCAAGGTGGGGGTGGACGACCTGGTGCAGCAGGAGGCCGGCAAGGGCGTCGACCTGGCCAAGCTCACGCCCGAGCAGTACGACAAGTACCTGAAGAAAGCCTACAAGCACGCCAGGTTTCCCAAGCCCCGCGACTTCATCGGTCTCACCAAGTCGCAGCCGCCGGACGTGATGCGCAAGCTGCTGGAATCCCACGTGCCGGCGAACACGGATGCCCTGCGCCACCTCGCCGAGCGCCGCGCCGACGCGGTGCGCGCCTGGCTGCGCGGCAAGCTCGCCGACAGCCGCGTGTCCGTGCTGGCGCCGAAGCTCGACGCCAAGGGCATCAACGACCAAGGCCAGACCACCCGCGTCGATTTCGGCCTGCGCTGATTTTTGCGATCATCCCTGATCGCGAAGGTCGGACGGGCGGCCATGCTTGGCCGCACTATTCAATAGAATCCTTGCGATCATCCTTGATCGCGAAGATCAAACGGGCGGCCATCCTTGGCCGCACTATTCAACAAGACCCCTGCGATCATCCTTACCCAACGAGCGGAACCCCACCATGAGCTACCCCGGCCAGGCGCGCTACGCCAGCGAACTGAACTCCATCCGCGAACAGGGCCTGTTCAAGGCCGAACGCGTGATCGTCTCGCCGCAGTCGGCCGAGATCGAGCTGGAGGGCGGCCGCAAGGTGCTCAACTTCTGCGCCAACAACTACCTGGGTCTGGCCGATCATCCCGAGGTGATCCAGGCCGCGAAGGACGCGCTGGACACCCACGGTTTCGGCATGGCCTCGGTGCGCTTCATCTGCGGCACCCAGGACCTGCACAAGCAGCTGGAAAAGAAGATCGCCGAGTTCTTCGGCACCGAGGACACCATCCTCTATGCCGCCTGCTTCGACGCCAACGGCGGCCTGTACGAGCCGCTGCTGGGCGAGGAGGATGCGGTGATCTCCGACGCGCTCAACCACGCCTCGATCATCGACGGCATCCGCCTGTGCAAGGCCAAGCGCTTCCGCTACGCCAACAGCGACATGGCCGACCTGGAGCAGCAGCTGCAGGCCGCCGACGCGGCCGGCGCGCGCACCAAGCTGATCTCGACCGACGGTGCGTTCTCGATGGACGGCTTCATCGCGAAGCTCGACCAGATCACCGCGCTGGCCGCGAAATACAACGCACTGGTGCACATCGACGAGTGCCATTGCACCGGCTTCCTGGGCGACACCGGCCGCGGCTCCGCCGAGGTCAACGGCGTGATGGACAAGATCGACCTGTTCACCGGCACCCTGGGCAAGGCGCTGGGCGGCGCGCTGGGCGGCTTCACCACCGGCCGCAGCGAGATGATCGAGATGCTGCGCCAGCGCTCGCGCCCCTACCTGTTTTCCAACTCGTTGCCGCCGCACGTGGTGGCTGCGGCGATCAAGGTGTTCGACATGCTGGAAATGGCCGACGACCTGCGCGCGAAAGTGCAGGAGAACACCCGCTACTTCCGCGAGCGGATGACCCAGGCCGGCTTCGACATCAAGCCCGGCGTGCATCCCATCGTGCCGGTGATGATCTACGACGCGCCCAAGGCGCAGGCGATGGCTGCCGCGTTGCTGGAGGAAGGCATCTACGTCACCGGCTTCTTCTACCCGGTGGTGCCGCAGGGCCAGGCGCGCATCCGCACCCAGATGAGCGCGGCGCATACCCGCGAACACCTGGATCGCGCCATCGCCGCGTTCACCAAGGTGGGCCGGCAACTCGGCGTGATCTGATGCTCAACGCGTCCTGAGCGCCGCCACCTCGGCGGCGCTCAGCTGACGCCACTGCCCCTTGGCCAGCTCGCCAAGCTGCAACGGCCCGATCGCCACGCGTACCAGCCTCAGCACATCGAAACCCAACGCCGCCAGCAGGCGGCGGATGTGCCGGTTGCGGCCTTCGTCAAGCACCACCTCCAGCCAGGCATTCCTTTCGCCGGCGCGCAGCAGTTCGACCCTGCGCGCCTTGAGCAGGTCCGTGCCCTCGCGAACACCGTCCAGCATCGCTGCCAGGGCCCCGGCGTCGGGCTGTCCAGCCACCTGCACGTGGTAGGTCTTGTCGAGATGCGTGCTCGGCTCGGTGATGCCTGCCGCCCAGACGCTGTCGTTGCTCAGCAGCAGCAAACCCTCGCTGGCCTTGTCCAACCGCCCCACCGGCCCCAGCCAAGGCAGCCCGGCATCCTGCAGCAGGCCGTAGACGGTATCGCGGCCATGTTCATCCGCCGCACTGACTACAACGCCACGGGGCTTGTTGAGTGCGAGATAGACGCGCTGGACCGCCACCACGGCTGCGCCGTCCAGGCTGATCGTCTGACGCTCCGTCTCGACCGGATGCTCAGGATCGCGCACCAGGTGCCCATCCACGGCGACACGCCCCGCGCGCACCGCGGCCTCCGCCTGGCTGCGCGAACACACGCCCAGCTTGCTTAGCGCGCGGGCCACGCCATGACGTTTGC
>JAJZGE010000466.1 GCA_021798675.1 Pseudomonadota bacterium
GCGGGGCGAGCCGGCCGGCCACTTCGGACATCGGCGTCAGCAGCGGCAGCGTGCCGTTCGGCGCGGTCACCGTTTCGTAGGCCACGCAGATCGCGCCGGAGTCGATCAGGTCCTTGGTCTGCTCCAAGTCGGGAGCGAGGTGCAGGTAGGTGAACAGGATCTGGCCCTTGCGGAGCTTCTTGCGCTCCACCGCCAGCGGTTCCTTGACCTTCACGATCATGTCGGCTTCGGCAAAGATCGGGTCCGGGCCGTTCGCGATGGTGGCGCCCGCCGCCACGTAGTCGGCGTCGCTGATGCCCGCACCCAGGCCAGCGCCGGTTTCCACCACCACCTGGTGGCCGTGGTGCACCAGTTCCTGCACGGACGAGGGGATGAGGCCCACGCGGTATTCGTGGTTCTTGATTTCTTTCGGCACACCGATGCGCATGGCGATGACTCTCTGGATTGGAGTGGAGGACGGATCGGCGATGGCCAGCCGATGGGGCGGCAGTATGACGACTGTGTTGCGCAATGAGTCGCCAATTTCAGTCCGCATCTGGCCTTCAAGTAGAATCCACGGTCGGTGAAACTCGCGAAGCATGAAATTTTATGCAGCATCCTGATCCGCCCCTCGACGACCGCGACCGCGCCATCCTCCAGCGGCTGCAGCAGGATGGCCGCCTGACCAACCTGGAGCTGGCCCAGCAGATCAATCTTTCACCCTCGGCCTGCCTGCGCCGCGTGAAGCTGCTGGAAGAGCGCGGGCTGATCTCGCGCTACGTGATGCTGCTGGACGAAAAGGCGGTGGGCCTGCCCGGCACGGCCTTCGTGCTGGTGACGCTGGACCAGCAGGGCCGCACCGCGCTCGACGCGTTCGAAGCGGCGATCCAGCGCCACCCGGAAGTCACCGAATGCTGCCTGCTCGCCGGCGCGGCGGATTACATGGTGCGCGTGGCCTACGCCGATTCCGCCGACTTCGAGCGCATCCATACCGACATCCTCACCCAGTTGCCCGGCGTGGTGCGCGTGCAGTCCACGCTTGCGCTGCGCACGGTGAAGCGCACGACGGAGTTGCCGGTGTAAGTGCCCCTGTGCATGGCTTGACTCTGGACCTGGATCAAAGGTCTAGACTTGGCCCATGAACACGCAGACCGCTCCCCTCACCATCGGTGCCGTCGCCAAGCGCGCCGGCGTGGCCATCGACACCATCCGCTACTACGAGCGCGAGGGCCTGCTGCCCGAGCCGCTGCGGCGCGCCTCCGGGTATCGCAGCTACGGCGATGGCACCGTGGTGCAGCTGCGTTTCATCCGCCGCGCCAAGGATCTGGGTTTCACGCTGGAAGAAATCCGTGAGCTGCTGGCGCTGTCGGCGGACCGGCAGCGCGGGGTGAAGGCGGTGAAGCAGCGCGCGCAGCAGCGACTCGCGGCGATCGAGCAGCGCATCGCCGAGCTGCAGCGCGTGCGCGACGGCCTGGCGCAACTGGTCGCTTCCTGCCCCGGCCACGGCAAGCCGGAGGCGTGCCCGATCCTGCGCGCACTCAACGACGGTGAGAAACTTTGATGGAAAACGCATCCTCCTGCTGTCACGGTGGCGTGCCCGCCGCCACGGCGATCGATCCGGTCTGCGGCATGACGGTGGACACGGCGGCCGGCAAGCCGAGCACGGTGCACGAGGGCCAGACCTTCCACTTCTGCTGCAATGGCTGCAAGGCGAAGTTCGAGGCCGATCCGGCGAGGTACCTGGCGGCGAAGGTGGCCAGCGGCAGCTGCTGCGGCAGCAAGGCGGCTGCGCCGGCGGGGCACGAGCACGCACACGGCGATACCGGCGACGACACCCACGCGGTGAAGGACCCGGTCTGCGGCATGACCGTGGACCCGCACACGGCCAAGCACCGCGTCGAGCATGGCGGTCACACCTACTACTTCTGCGCGGCACGCTGCCGCGAGAAATTCGTGGCCGGGCCCGAGGCGTATCTCGGCGAGCGCAAGCCCGCGCCACCCGCGCCGGCCGGCGCGATCTACACCTGCCCGATGCATCCGGAAGTGCAGCAGGTCGGTCCCGGCGACTGCCCCAAGTGCGGCATGGCGCTGGAGCCGATGATGCCCACGGCGGAGGACGACGGCAGCGAGCTGAAGGCGATGGCGCGCCGCTTCTGGACGCTGGTGGCGCTCACCGCGCCGGTGTTCGTGGTGGCGATGGTGCCGCACCTCACCGGTTGGCATCCGCCGGCGCCCTGGGACCGCTTGGCGGCCTGGACCGAGGCGCTGCTGGCCAGCGTGGTGGTGCTGTGGGGCGGCGCACCGTTCTTCCGGCGCGGCTGGAACTCGCTGCGGCCGTGGTCGCCGAACATGTACACCCTGATCGCGCTGGGTACCGGCGTGGCGTGGACCTACAGCGCGGTAGCGTTCCTCGCGCCGGGTGTGTTCCCGGCGAGCTTCCGCGACATGCATGGCCGCGTGGCGGTGTACTTCGAGTCGGCGGCGGTGATCGTCACGCTGGTGATGCTGGGCGACTTCCTCGAGTTGCGCGCGCGCCGACGCACCGGCGCGGCGCTGAAGGCGCTGCTGGGGCTGGCGCCGAAGATCGCGCACCGGGTGGATGCGGACGGCCGCGAGGCCGACGTGTCGCTGGATGAGGTGCAGCCCGGCGACGCCCTGCGCGTGCGGCCGGGCGAGAAGGTGCCGGTGGATGGTTTCGTGCTCGACGGCAACAGCCACGTCGACGAGGCCATGCTCACGGGCGAGCCGATGCCGGTGGCCAAGGCGGCGGGCGACGCGCTCACCGGCGGCACGGTCAATCAGGATGGCACGCTGCGGATGCGCGCCGAGAAGGTCGGCAGCGAGACGGTGCTGTCGCAGATCGTGGCGCTGGTCGCCGCCGCCCAGCGCAGCCGCGCGCCGCTGCAGCGGGTCGCCGACAAGGTCGCCGAGTGGTTCGTGCCGATCGTGGTGCTGTGCGCGGTGATCGCCTTCGCGCTATGGGCCTGGCTGGGTCCTGACCCGCGGATGACACGGGCGCTGATCGCCGCCGTGTCGGTGCTGATCATTGCCTGTCCCTGTGCGCTGGGTCTGGCCACGCCGATTTCGATCATGGTCGCCAGCG
>JAJZGE010000467.1 GCA_021798675.1 Pseudomonadota bacterium
TGTTCGTGTGAACATGGAGATCGACAGGAACCGCCGTATGCGGAACCGCACGTACGGTGGTGTGGGGGGGCGGCCGGGGTAACCCGGCGCCCTACCCGATCACCCGCCGCTGGCATCGCCGAGGCCCGGCCCGGATACTGCCGGACCAATCACCCACAGGAATCGTCATGAGCGCGCGCGACGTCTTGCAGGCCCGACTGGAACAGGGCGTGGCTGCACTCGGGCTGAGCCTGCCAGCTGACGCGATGTCGCGACTGCTCGACTACCAGGCGCTGCTGCAGCGCTGGAACGCGGCCTACAACCTCACCGCCGTGCGCGATCCGGCGGACATGATCACCCGCCACCTGCTCGATTCGCTGGCGATCCTGCCGCATGTGCGGGGCGCCACGCTGGCCGATCTGGGCACCGGCCCGGGCCTGCCCGGCATCGTGCTGGCGATCGCGGCGCCCGGGCGCGAGATGCTGCTGGTGGATTCCAACGGCAAGAAGGTGCGCTTTCTGCGCGAGGCGATCCGCGCACTCAGGCTCGATGGCGTGCGTGCCGTACAGTCGCGCGTCGAGGACGTGCAGGGCCAGTTCGATTGCATCACTGCGCGGGCGTTCGCCAGTCTGGCCGACATGCTCGGCTGGGGCGGCCATCTGCTGGCGCCGGACGGCATCTGGCTGGCGATGAAGGGCAAGCGGCCGGACGACGAGCTGGCGGGCGTGCCACCCGCTTTCGCGGTGCGCAGCATGCATGCGCTGCAGGTGCCGGGGCTGGACGCGGAGCGCCATCTGCTGGTGCTCGGCCGCGCATAGTGGTGCATGCAGTGGGAGCGGTTTCAGCCGCGACCGCTGCTGGCGTGGCTTCAGATCAAGGCAAAGGCATCGCGGCTGTAGCCGCTCCCGCAGGGCGCTCCGGCTCGTCCAGCACGCTGCCGTGGCTCTCGATCACCTGCGCGTAGAGCCTGGCGCTGGCCTTGGGCGTGCGCTGCTGGGTGGCGAAGTCGACGTGATACAGCCCGAAGCGCTTGGAAAATCCCAGCGACCATTCGAGGTTGTCCATCAGCGACCACGCGTAATAGCCGCGCACATCCACGCCGGCCGCGATCGCGCGGTGCAGCGCCTTGAGGTGCTTGCGCAGATAGTCGCAGCGCAGCGGATCCTCCAGCACGCCGCCCTCGACGACCGGCGGATCGTAGAACGCGGAGCCATTTTCGGTGATGTACAGCGGGATGTCGCCGTAGCGATCCTTGAAGCCGGTCAGCGTGTCGGTCAGGCCCTGCGCGAACACTTCCCAGCCGGTTTCGGTATACGTGCGGTTGGGCTGGCGCACCGGCAGCGCCTGCAGCGGATAGGCGTGCGTGTCGTGCCGCACCACGGCGCGGGTGTAATAGTTGATGCCGACGAAGTCGACCGGCTGCCGGGTGAGTTTGAAATCATCCGCGGGAAAATCCGGCCACGCCTTGCCGAAGACCTCCTTCAGCTCGGGCGGATAGCTGCCGAGCAGCGCCGGGTCGGCAAACTGCTGGTTCATGTAGGCGTGCGCGCGGCGGGTGGCGGCAAGGTCCGCGGCGCTGTCCGACGCCGGGTACTTCGGCTCGATGTTGAACACCACGCCGATCTCGTGCCGGCCGTGCGCGCGGTACGCCTGGATGCCCGCGCCGCTGGCGCGCATCAGGTTGTGCGCGGCGATCGGCGCCTCGAACTTGTTGCGGTGGCCGGGTGCCAGCGCGCCATGCAGATAGCCGCCATCGGTGACCACCCACGGCTCGTTGAGCGTGGTCCAGCGCGGCACCCGGTCGTCCAGCGCCTTGAACATCACCGCGGCGTATTCGGCGAACCAGTGCGCGCTGTCGCGGTTGAGCCAGCCGCCGCGATCGTCCAGCGCGGCCGGCAGATCCCAGTGAAACAGCGTCGCATTCGGCACGATGCCGTTTTCCAGCAATTCGTCGACCAGCCGCGAATAGAAGTCCAGTCCCTGCGGATTGACCCGGCCGGTGCCCTCGGGCAGCACGCGCGCCCAGTTGATGCTGAAGCGGTAACCCTGCAGGCCCAGCGCGCGCATCAGCTGCACGTCGTCCCGGTAGCGCCGGTAATGGTCGCAGGCGAGGTCGCCGGTGTCGCCGTTGTGCATCATGCCGGGGGTGTGGGCGAAGCGCTGCCAGATGCTGGGGCCGGCGCCGTCGGCCAGCGGCGAGCCTTCGATCTGATAGGCCGAAGTGGCGGCGCCCCAGTGGAAACCGTCAGGAAAACGAAAGCTGCGGCCGGTCATGAGGCTCCCTGCGATTCAAAACGCTTGCTGTAAACGATTACATCGGCAGAATAGCCCAACCCTCCGCCGATGTGCAGACAAGCGCATGCTTCGCCGGAATCCGGCCCTGACGGCCACCCGCAGCGGGAGTGTTGATGGCCACCGTACGTCTGCAGCAGCTGCGCAAGGTCTACCCCAACGGCCAGGTGGGCGTGGCCGGCGCCAGCTTCGAGATCGGCGATGGCGAACTGCTGGTGCTGGTGGGCCCTTCGGGCTGCGGCAAGACCACCCTGCTGCGGATGATCGCCGGGCTGGAAACGATCAGCGGCGGCACCCTCAGCATCGACGACCGCGTGGTCAACGAGGTCGCCCCGAAGGATCGCGACATCGCGATGGTGTTCCAGAACTACGCGCTCTACCCGCACATGACGGTAGCCGAGAACCTCGGCTTCGGACTGCGCCTGCGCGGGCTGCCGGCGGCGGAGATCGCGCTGCGCGTGCAGGCGGCGGCCACCACCCTGGGGCTCGAGCAGCGGCTTGATGCGCGGCCGGCTGCGTTGTCCGGCGGCCAGCGTCAGCGGGTGGCGCTGGGGCGTGCGCTGGTGCGCGATCCGAAAGTGTTCCTGCTGGACGAGCCGCTGTCCAACCTGGACGCCAGGCTGCGGCTGTCGATGCGGCTGGAGATCGCGCGGCTGCACCGCCAGCTCAAGGCCACCATGGTCTATGTCACCCACGACCAGATCGAGGCGATGACACTGGGCCAGCGCATCGTGGTGCTCGACGGCGGCGTGATCCAGCAGATCGACACACCGATGAATCTGTATCAGCGCCCGGCCAACCTGTTCGTCG
>JAJZGE010000468.1 GCA_021798675.1 Pseudomonadota bacterium
CGGCCGCCGTTGCGCGCGATCACGCTGTTGGCGGCCTTGAGGATGGTGGCGGTGGAGCGGTAGTTCTGCTCCAGCTTGATGGTGCGCGCGCCGTGGAAGTCGCGCAGGAACTGCTGCATGTTCTCCACTTTCGCGCCACGCCAGCCGTAGATGCTCTGGTCGTCGTCGCCCACGGCGAACACCTTGCCCGTAGCGCCGGCGAGCACGCGGATCCAGGCGTACTGCAGCGCGTTGGTGTCCTGGAACTCGTCGATCAGCAGGTGCCGCCAGCGGTTCTGGTAGTGCTCCAGCACGGCCGGGTGCTTCAGCCACAGTTCGTGGGCGCGCAGCAGCAGCTCGGCGAAATCCACCAGGCCGGCGCGGCGGCAGGCGTCCTCATAGGCCTGGTAGATGCGCACCAGCGTCGCGGTGACGGGATGGTCGCGGTGCTCGATCGCGTCGGGGCGCTTGCCCTCGTCTTTCCAGCCATTGATGGTCCAGGTCGCCTGACGCGGCGGGAAGCGCGCCTCGTCCAGCCCCAGGCCGGCGACCACGCGCTTGACCAGCCGTTGCTGGTCGTCCGCGTCGAGGATCTGGAAACCCTCCGGCAACCCGGCCTCGTGCCAGTGCCGCCGCAGCAGGCGGTGGGCGATGCCGTGGAAGGTGCCCACGGTGAGGCCCTGGGTGCCGCCGGGGATCAGGCTGTCCAGCCGCGCGCGCATCTCGCCGGCGGCCTTGTTGGTGAAGGTGACGGCGAGGATCGCCCACGGCGGCACGCGTTCCACCTGCATCAGCCAGCCGATGCGGTGGGTGAGCACGCGGGTCTTGCCGGAACCGGCACCGGCAAGGACGAGATAGTGGCCGGGCGGGGCGCAGACGGCTTCGCGTTGCGCGTCGTTGAGCGAGTCGATCAGGTGCGAGACATCCATCGCACCGATTGTAACGGTTGCGGCGCTCAGCCCTTCCTGAGGAAGCCGGCCAGCGCCAGCAGCGCACCCACCGCGATGGCGGCGATGCCCAGCCATTGCGGGAAGGGCTTGTCGTGCGTGGCGGTGAGCTTGGCCGAACCGAGCTGGAGCAGGGTGTCGGTGGCCTGGTAGCTGCCATGGCCGAACAGCACCCATACGCCTGCGACGAGCAGGACCAGGCCGACGGCGATCAGTGCGAGGCGCATGGATGGTTCCGGCGATGGAATGGGCTTCGAGTATGCCGGGTCGGCTCATGCAGATGAAGAGCGGGGCCAACCCGGCAAGACGCCCGGGATCGTCTGAAGGGTGCGGCCATGGACGGACGCTCGCGGGATGTCGTGTTCACGAACGAACGCACAAGCCTGGACGTCGCAACCATGGATGGCCGCCGTACGAGCTTCGCGCGAATGGGGGAGGGCACGCATCAACCAAAAAAATGGCCCCGAAGGTCAGGGGGTACCTTCGGGGCCGGTGGAGGTGGATACCCAGGGGTGAGGTTCCACGTCCGGGTGGCTGTCCAGGGAGGTGTCCAGCCATGGGTGCCGTTGCGTACACCCGATGAGTCAGAACGCGCCGACGCAGAAAAGTTCTACAGCGATCGCGAAGAGAAGTCAGGATTGATTCATGGTTACGAAAATCCAACAAATGGGCGGCTAGTGCGCCTCGTCCCAGTTGGCGCCCACGCCGACTTCGACGATCAGCGGTACCGCCAGTTCGGCGGCCCCCTGCATGCGTTCGCGCACCGCTTCGCGGACCTCGTCCACCGCGTCGGCGCGCACCTCGAACACCAGTTCGTCGTGCACCTGCATCAGCATGTGGGCGTCGTCGCGGCCCTCCAGCCAGGCGGCCACGGCGATCATCGCGCGCTTGATGATGTCGGCGGCGCTGCCCTGCATCGGCGCGTTCACCGCGGCGCGCTCGGCGCCGGCGCGATGGGCCTGGTTGCGGGACTGCAGGTTCTCCAGGTACAGGCGGCGGCCGAAGATGGTTTCCACGTAGCCGTTGCGGTGCGCCTGCTGGCGGGTGGTCTCCATGAAGGCATGCACGCCGGGGTAGCGGGCGAAGTAGCGCGCCATGTAGTCGCCGGCTTCGCCGCGGTCGATGCCGAGCTGGCGGGCGAGGCCGAACGCGCTCATGCCGTACATCAGGCCGAAGTTGATGGCCTTGGCGGCGCGGCGCTGGTTGGCGCTCACCGCAGCCGGTTCCAGGCCGAACACCTCCGCCGCGGTGGCGCGGTGCACGTCGCCGCCTTCGCGGAACGCCTTCAGCAGGCCCTCGTCGCCGGAAAGGTGGGCCATGATGCGCAGCTCGATCTGCGAGTAGTCCGCCGCCATCACCTTCCAGCCCGGCGGCGCGATGAAGGCCTGGCGGATGCGGCGGCCTTCCTCGGTACGCACCGGGATGTTCTGCAGGTTCGGGTCGGTGGAGGAGATGCGGCCGGTCGCCACCGCGCCCTGGTGGTAGCTGGTGTGCACGCGGCCGGTGCGCGGGTTCACGGTACTTGCCAACTTGTCGGTATACGTCGAGCGCAGCTTGGCCAGGCCGCGGTAGTCGAGGATCAGCCTGGGCAGCGCGTGCGCGTCCGCGATCGCCTCCAGCGCTTCCTCGTTGGTGGAGGGCTGGCCGGTAGGTGTCTTGAGCTTGGCGGGCAGGCCCAGCTCGTCGAACAGGATCGCCTGCAACTGCTTGGGCGAATCGAGGTTGAATTCGCGGCCGGCCTCGGCATACGCCTGCTGTTGCAGTTCCAGCATGCGCTTGCCGAGTTGCTGGCTCTGCCGGCGCAGTTCGTCCACGTCGATCAGCACGCCGCGCTGCTCCATGCCGGCCAGCACGGGAATGAGCGGAATCTCGATCGCCTCGTATACCCCGCGCAAGGACGGCACGCTTTCGAGCATGGGCCACAGCGCACGGTGCAGGCGCAGGGTGACGTCGGCATCCTCGGCGGCATAGCGGCAGGCGGTGTCCAGGTCCACCTGCGAGAACGGAATCTGCTTCGCGCCCTTGCCGGCCACCTGCTCGTACTTCACGGTGTCGTAGCCGAGGTATTTCTTCGCCAGCGAATCCATGTCGTGGCGCGTGGCGGTGGCGTTCCACACGTAGGATTCCAGCATGGTGTCGTGGGCGA
>JAJZGE010000469.1 GCA_021798675.1 Pseudomonadota bacterium
TCAAGGGAAGCCGGTGCGAATCCGGCGCTGCCCCGCAGCGGTATGTGGAAACGACCTCCGTCACCAGCACTGGGCCAGGAAACCCGGGAAGCGACGGACAGTAGGCCAGGCGTTTCGTCCACGAGCCCGAATACCTGCCCCGGCCGGAAGCGGCATGCCGCTTCCGCACGACCTGGCGCCTCCGCGGGGAGGACCGGAACCGGCGCTGCCCTGCGAGCATGCGTCGGCTTCGCCCGCCCGCGCCGCCGGTTCGCCCGCGGGGGCGAAGGTCAACGGCGCGGCAATCGCCGCCCATCCTTCGTTCCTCTTTGCCCCTACCCGCAAGAGGAATCATCCATGTCACTCGTTACCCACCTGGGTTTTCCGCGCATCGGCCTGAAGCGCGAACTGAAACGCGCACTGGAAGCGCACTGGCGCGACAACGCCCCCGTCGACGCCCTGCACGAAGCCGCCCGCAAACTGCGCGCACGGCACTGGCGGCTGGCACGCGACGCCGGCGCGGATGTCGTGCCGTGCAACGATTTCAGCCTGTACGACCACGTGCTGGACACCGCCGTGCTGTTCGATGCCATACCGGATCGCTACCGGCCGCTGTTCGAACGCAGCGAGCTGGACGGCTATTTCGCCATGGCCCGCGGCCATCGGGAGGGCGGCCACGACCTGCACGCGCTGGAAATGACCAAGTGGTTCGACACCAACTACCACTATCTCGTGCCGGAGCTGCACGCCGGCCAGCGATTCGCCCTGGCCGGCGACAAGCCGTTGGCGGAATTCCGCGAGGCGCAGGCGCTGGGCCATCGCGCGCGACCGGTGCTGCTGGGGCCGGTCTCCTTCCTGCGGCTGTCCAAAAGTGTCGACGGCAGCAACCCGCTCGACCTGCTCGATGCCCTGCTACCCGCCTACGCCGGACTGCTGCGCCAGTTGGCCGAAGCCGGCGCGGACTGGGTCCAGCTGGACGAGCCCTGCCTCGCGCTCGACCAGGACGCCGGCGGCCACGCCGCCTATCGCAAGGCCTATGCGGGATTGTCCGGGGCGGGCGGTCCGCAGATCCTGCTGGCCAGCTACTTCGGCGCCCTGGGCGACAATCTTGCGCTGGCCGTCGGCCTGCCTGTGCATGGCCTGCACGTGGACCTGGCCCGCGCGCCGCACCAGCTGGACGCCGTGCTCGATGTCCTGCCGACCGATCGCGTGCTGAGCGCCGGCGCGGTGGATGGCCGCAACGTATGGCGCAGCCGCCCCGACAAGCTGCTGCCGCTGTTGCGCAAGGTGCACGCACGGCTTGGCGACGAGCGGCTATGGCTGGCTCCCTCCTGCTCGCTGCTGCACGTACCGATCGACCTCGACGCCGAAGTGGCACTACCACCAGAACGGCGCGCCTCGATGGCGTTCGCGAAGCAGAAGCTGGAGGAGCTGCGCGCCTATGCGGATGCGTTGGCCGGCCACGCCGCCGCCGAAGCGGTGCTGCACGCGCAGCAGGCGGTGCTCGATGGGCAGGCGCAGCAGGCCGGCGTGCGGAACCCGGCCGTGCGCGCGCGGCTCGACGCGCTCAGCCCGCAGACTGCGTTGCGCCGCTCGGCCTACGCCACGCGCCGCATCCTGCAGGCCGAGGTGCTGGGGCTGCCGCCGCTGCCCACCACCACCATCGGCTCGTTCCCGCAGACCGACGACCTGCGACGGGCGCGTGCCGCGCATCGCGCCGGCAAGCTGTCCGACGCCGCCTACCAGGCGACGCTGGAAGCCGAGGTGGAGCGCGTGGTGCGCTTCCAGGAAGCCATCGGGCTGGACGTGCTGGTGCACGGCGAAGCCGAGCGCAACGACATGGTGGAGTACTTCGGCGAGCAGCTCGACGGCTACCTGTTCACCCGCCACGGCTGGGTGCAGAGCTACGGCTCGCGCTGCGTGAAGCCACCGGTGATCTGGGGCGACGTGGCGCGGCCCGCACCGATGACGGTCCGTTGGTCGACCTACGCGCAGTCGCTCACCACCCGGCCGATGAAGGGCATGCTCACGGGCCCGGTCACCCTGCTGCAGTGGTCGTTCGTGCGCGACGACCTGCCACGCGAAACCGTCTGCCGGCAGATCGCGCTGGCGCTGCGCGACGAGGTGCATGACCTGGAGGCCGCAGGCATCGGCGTCATCCAGATCGACGAGCCCGCGTTGCGCGAAGGCCTGCCGCTGCGCCGCGCCGACTGGCCGGCCTACCTGGCGTGGGCGGTGGAATGCTTCCGCATCGCGGCCGGCGGCGTCCGCGACGCCACCCAGATCCACACCCACATGTGCTACTCCGAGTTCAACGACATCATCGAGGCGGTCGCCGCGATGGATGCCGACGTGATCTCGATCGAGACCAGCCGCTCGCGCATGCAGCTGCTGGATGCCTTCGTGCGCTTCCGCTACCCCAACGGCATCGGCCCGGGCGTGTACGACATCCATTCGCCATGCGTCCCCACGCAGGATGAAATGCTGGCCCTGCTGCGCAGGGCGCTGGACGTGCTGGATGCCGGACAGTTGTGGGTGAACCCCGATTGCGGCCTGAAAACCCGCAGTTGGAAGGAGACCGAGCCCGCGTTGCGCGGCATGGTGGCGTGTGCCCGCCAGCTGCGCGCCGGCATCGCCGCCTGAGCGCCTCACACGCCGGAACCGGCAGGGGCGTCATCGACGCGCCCCTGCCTCCTGCCGCGGTGCCGGAGATGACGGTGCAAAGACACGGAACCGGTTTAAGATGCCGGCTATTGTGCCGATGGCTACACCCGATGGACGCCGCACCGCCCCCCGCCAGCCCGCAAGACAAGGTCGACGCGCTCAAGCTGCGGGAGGCGCAATGGAGGCGCGTGGGCGGGCTGCTGCGCAGCCTGCTGGCGCACCTGGCCGGCCCTGACGAACTGCACGGCCCGGTGCTGGACACCACGCTGGGCGAGTTGCGCAACGCCATGCGCGAGACCGGCAGCGACAACCGCATCCCCACCCTGCTCGGCGTGCTGGCGAAGGCGGCGAAGACGCTGGACGAACCAGCGGCGCATGCCGAATCACCATCCGTGGCGCCGGTT
>JAJZGE010000470.1 GCA_021798675.1 Pseudomonadota bacterium
ATCGCCCGCACCGAGACCTACGACACCGGCAAGATGGAGGCGGTCATCCGCGAGGTGGACGGCTACCGCCACGACGGCCACGCCCGCGCGCCGGTGCCCACCCTGTTCGGGCTCAACCTGCAGAGCGTGAACGTGGCCGAGAAGCTCGCCGGCTACCAGAGCGCGGACGGCACGCCGACGCCGTCGCTGGATGCGGCGTTGACCCATGTCGACAACCTGATCGGCCAGCTGATGGACGCGCTGGCGAAGCGCCATCTCGACCGTGACACGCTGGTGATCGTCACCGCCAAGCACGGCAATGGACCGATCGACCCGGACCAGCTCCGCCACGTGCCGTCCGGCTGGCTGCGCGCGGTCATCGCGGCGGCGGCGGACGGCGAGCCGGCCCAGCTGACCACCGACCGCAGCGCGCTGATCTGGCTGCACGACCAGCGCACCACCGGCACGGTGGCGCGTACCCTGCTGGCCGACCGCAAGCGGCTGGGCATCGAGCGCGTGCTGTGGGGGCGCCGGCTGGCGCTGCTGTTCCCCTCGCCGGCGCACGACGCGCGCACGCCGGACCTGATCGTGATCCCCCGGCCGGGCGTGATCTATGCCAAGGCCGGCGCCACCAAGCGCGCCGAACACGGCGGCTTCGACACGGACGACACCCGCGTGGCCCTGCTGGTGTCCGGGCCCATGCTGCCCGACCCCGGCCGGCGCCTCGACATGCCGGTGTCGACCACCGAGGTGGCGCCGACCATGCTCTCGGCACTCGGCCTCGATCCGGACGCCCTGCAAGCGGTGCGCGAGCAGCAGACGCCGTCGCTGCCGGGCGTGGCGTGGAGCCGGCTGGCCGGCCGCCACGGCGGTCCGGTGCATTGAATGCCGGGTTTCATTGGAACGTCACAATCGACGCCTACCGTAACGGATTCTGATGTCGGCGCCGGGCATGATGCCAGCGCCGAGGGGTTCGACCCGGAGGCTACCTTGCGTGTTCTGATCGTCGAGGACGACCGCGAGACCCGCGACTGGATCGACGGCGGGCTGTCCGAGGAAGGCTATGCCACGCATGCGGTCGGCGACGGCCGCGAGGGCGTGGCGCTGGCCGTGCAGGGCGGCTTCGACGGCATCGTGGTGGACCGCAAGCTGCCGGGGCTGGACGGGGTCAGCTTCATCCGCGCCGTGCGCAGCGCCAACGTGCAGTCCAGCATCATCATGCTCACCGCGCTGTGCGAAACCCACCAGCGCATCGAGGGCCTGGATGCCGGCGCCGACGACTACCTCGGCAAGCCGTTCGCGATGGCGGAACTGGTGGCGCGGCTGCGCGCGCTGTCGCGCCGGCCGGCGCTCAGCCGCGAATCGTCGTCGCTGGAGTGGGGCCCGCTGGCGCTTGACCTGACCCGGCATTCGGCGACCTGCATGGGCGAGCCGCTGGACCTCACGCCTACCGAGTTCCGCCTGTTCGAGATCCTGATGCGCCACGCCGGCAAGGTGGTGACGCGCTCGATGCTGCTGGAGCAGGTCTGGCGCTTCCACTTCAATCCGCGCACCGGCGTGGTGGAGACCCACATGTCGCGGCTGCGCGGCAAGGTGCGCGTGAATGGCGGCGAGAGCCTCATCGAGACGGTCCGTGGCTACGGCTATCGGCTCCAGGCCCGGCCGCGCCCGGCATAGGCAGACCAGCGCGTTTCGCCTTGCGCTGATCCTGGCCGGGCTGTTCGCGCTGTTCTCGGTGTTGACCGCGGCGGTGCTGTGGCTGGGCACCGAGCGCGAGGCGCGACTGGAGCAGCGCGAGGAACTGCGTGCCGACGCGCGCGACCTGGTGCTGTTGTCCTACCAGCAGGGCCTGGACGCGCTCAGCACCGAAATCGAGGAGCGCACCATCCTCGGTGCGGGCCTGCCGCGCTGGTACGCGCTGTACGCCGCCAATGGCATCAAGCTGGCCGGCAACCTGGACAACCGGCCGCTGCGCAAGGGCTGGTCGGTGGAACGCTTCACGCCCCGCGCCACCAGCCGCCTGCCGGCGCCACGCTCGCACCAGCTGATGCTCTACACCGTGCGCACCGCGCGGAACGGCTGGCTGGTGGTCGGCCGTGACAGCTACTACATCCGCCAGATGCAGGACGTGGCGGCGCGCATCTTCGCGCTGGCCCTGCTGCTGATCGTCGCCGGTTCGCTGGTGGTCGGCTGGCTGATTGGACGGCAGCTCCTGCGCCGTGTCGGCGCGATGTCGGACGCAGCCGGACGGATCAGCGAGGGCAACCTGGCCGAGCGCATGCCACTGCGCGGCAGCGGCGACGAGCTCGACATGATCGCGCTCACCGTGAACCAGATGCTGGACCGCATCGCCTCGCTGCTGGCCGACGTGCGCCGGCTGGGCGCCGACATCGCGCACGACCTGCGTACCCCGCTGACCCGGCTGCGCCAGCGGCTGGAGCGCATGCACCGCCATCCCGCCGCCGCGTCCGATCCCGGGCTGGCGGTCGCGGTGGACGGCGCGCTCGACGAGATCGACGAATTGCTCAACATATTCCAGGCGCTGCTGCGCATCGCCCGGGTCGAATCCGGCGAGCCGCGCAGCGGCTTCGCACCGGTGCATCTGGCGCCGCTGCTGGAGGAACTGGTGGATGCGTACGCCCCGGTCGCCGAGGCCGAGTCCCGGACCCTGTGCGCGGACATTCGTCCGTCCCCGCCAGTGCATGGCGACCGCGAGCTGCTGGTGCAGGTGTTCGTCAACCTGATCGAGAACGCGATTCGCCACACGCCGCCGGCGACGACCGTCACGGTCTGGCTGGCGGCCGCCGGCGAGGTGGTCCGCGCGGGCGTCCGCGACGACGGCCCCGGCATCCCGGCGTCGGCACGCGGCGAAGTGCTGCAGCCTTTCATGCGCCTGGACCGCAGCCGTCATACCGAAGGCAACGGGCTCGGGCTCGCGCTGGTGCGCTCCGTCGCCGAGCTGCACGGCGCCACCCTGCAGTTGGAAGACGCCGCGCCGGGCCTGGCAGTGAGCCTGGCGTTCGCCGGCACGCAGGACGCCGCGCGCGTCCGGCCGGAAGCGCTTTCA
>JAJZGE010000471.1 GCA_021798675.1 Pseudomonadota bacterium
ACCGCCAGGCAGCTGCCACGCGGCCACGTCACCGGCATCGACCTGTGGAGCCGGCGCGACCAGAGCGGCAACGCCGCCGCGGCCACCGCACGCAATGCCGAGCTGGCCGGACTGCGCGACCGCGTGCAGATCGATACCGGCGACATGCGCCATCTGCCCTATGCCGACGCCAGCTTCGACCTGGTGGTCTCCAGCCTCGCCATCCACAACCTGCCCACCGAAACCGAGCGCGAGCAGGCCGTGCGCGAAATCGCCCGCGTGCTCAGGCCCGCCGGCCGGCTCGCGCTGCTGGACTTCCGCCACACCGCGCACTACGCGCACACGCTGCGCGAGGCGGGCTTCGAGGTGCGGCGCTCGTGGCCGGAGTTCCGCATGTTCCCGTGGGTGTGGATCGTGCGCGGACACATGCCCTGAATCAGGAACTGCACGAAAGCATCGAACAGCCGGGCTTGTGCCGCGCCCAGTCGGGGCGCTTCCCCGCGTATGCCTCGCGACCGGCCTGCTCGTCGTACGGACGGCGCAATACGTCGAGCAGTTCGTGGATGCCGCTGCAGTCGCCCTGCTCGGCGCGCTCGATTGCCTGCTGGGCGAGGTAGTTGCGCAGCACGTAGCGCGGGTTGGCCGCGTCCATGCGGGCGCGGCGCACGGCGGCGGGCAGCGGATCGTCGGCGAGGCGGGCGGCGTAGCGCGCCAGCCAGTCGACGAAGGCGGCTTCGTGCACACGGCGTTTGGATGCGTCGTAGAACGCGTCGTGCAGCGGTTCCAGCTGCGGACGGGCCGGGTCGACGTCGGCGAGGCCACGGAACCATAGCGCCATGTCCACCTCGGCTTCGTGCAGCAGGGCCTGCAACGACTGCATCAATGCCGCATCCCCGTCACGGCATGCGGCAAGGCCGAGCTTGGCGGCGATCGTGGCGCGGTCGGCCTCGGCGTAGGCGGCGGCGTAGCGGTCCAGCCCGGCCTGCAGCGGCGCGACGTCGCCGAACAGCGGCGCGAGCGCGGCGGCAAGCCGCGACAGGTTCCACCACGCCACGTTCGGCTGCTGGCCGTAGCGGTAGCGACGGCGCTGCGCGTCGGTGGTGTTCGGCGTCCACTCCGGGTCGTAGTCGTCGACCCAGCCGTAGGGGCCGTAGTCCAGGGTGAGGCCGAGGATGGACATGTTGTCGGTATTCATCACCCCGTGCACGAAACCTACGCGCAACCACCCGGCGATCAGCTGCGCGGTGCGCGCGCAGATCTCGCCGAACCAGTCGCCGTACAGGCTCTCGCCCTGCCCCGCGAGGTGGGGGAAGTCGCGGCGGATGGTGAAGTCGGCCAGTTGCCGCAGCAGTGCCATATCGCCGCGCGACGCGGGCAGCTCGAAACTGCCGAAACGGATGAAGGACGGCGCCGCGCGGCAGACGATGGCGCCCGGCTCCGCACGCGGGTGGCCGTCGTAGAGCATGTCGCGCACCACCGCCTCGCCGGTGCCGACCAGGCACAGCGCACGCGTGGTGGGGATGCCCAAGTGGTGCATCGCTTCGCTGCACAGGAATTCGCGGATCGAGGAGCGCAGCACCGCGCGGCCGTCCGCGCCGCGCGAGTACGGCGTGGGGCCGGCTCCTTTCAGCTGCAGCTCCCAGCGCTCGCCGCCCGCCGCGACCACCTCGCCCAGCGAGATCGCACGACCGTCGCCAAGTTGGCCCGCCCATACGCCGAACTGGTGGCCACCGTAGTTCGCCGCCCAGGGCTGCATGTCCGGCAGCAGCGCGTTGCCGCCGAACATCTGCGCGAAGCCCTCGCTGGCGAGTGCTTCGGCGTCGAAACCCAATGCAGCGGCCATCTCCGCCGAATGCGCGAGCAGCCGTGGCGCGGCTACCGGCGTGGGCATGACCCGCGAGTAGCAGGCGCCAGGCACCTCGCGTGGACCGGGCGCGCCGAAGGGATCGCCGGCGAGTTCACGGACGAAAGCGTTGTCGAAATGCAGCGGGGACATGCGGCGATGGTAGCTCGCTGCGTGTGCCCACCCCAGGGCGCAGCCTGTCCGCTACGCCCTGGAAGTGCGGCCCGCCCTTTCAGGACGTGCCGCCGCCGATCACGACGGGATGGGCGGCGTGCGGGCCGTCCGTGGCCCGCCGGCTGCCGACGGTCACTGCGGCTTGCGGAAGCGGTAGATGAACTGGTCGGTGTGGCCGCGTATCGACTTGTCGAAGACGGCCTTGGTGTGCGGATCGGCAGGGTTGCGCAAGGCATTGCTCTCGCCGTCGAAGACGAAGCCGGCCGCCTCGACCTCCTTCTTCACCACCGCGGGGTCGATGCGGTGCAAGGTGTCGGTGTCGGCCAGGCCGGAACCGGCCGGGGCCACGTGGTCGATCACCACGAACAGGCCGCCGGGCTTGAGCGCGTCGAACACCTTCTTGTCGAACTTGGCCATGTCCACCGGGCCCATGAAGGGATCGTGGTAGTCGTGGTAGTTCTGCGAGGTGAATACCAGGTCGATGCCGTTCGGCACGTCGAAGCGGGCGGCGGGTTGCTTGAGCAGGCTCACGTTGCCGTAGTGCGCGGTGGTCACCAGCTTCTGCCATTGCGCGTAGCTCTTGGTCGAATACTTCGCCATCTCGTCCGGCCAGATGGTGTAGACACGGCCGGTCGGCCCGACGATGGCGCTGAACACGCGGGTCCAGTAGCCGCTGCCGGGGACGAGTTCGACGACCTTCTGGCCGGGCTTCACCCCGGTGAAGGTCATCACCGCGGCCATCTGGCGACGGGCGTCGTCGTGGCGATCGGCGGCGCGCGCCGGGTCGTTGATCGCGGCGGTGACATAGGCGGGCGTGGCCTGCTTGCCGGCGGCCGCCGGCAGGGCCGACGCGGCGGCCGGCAGGGTCAGCGCGAGCAGTGCAGCAAGTACGGCAGGACGCATGACGGACTCCGTATTCGGCGGGGAAGGACGCATTGTGCGCCGGTTCGGGTTCGGCCGTGGCCATGACTTGTGGCTCAGGCAAACGTCACCCTTTGTGCGGACCATGAGGTTGTGGTTAAGTCCACGTTGCGGCCTACAGGGGGCCGA
>JAJZGE010000472.1 GCA_021798675.1 Pseudomonadota bacterium
GGCGACGCGTCGACGCTGGAGGTGAACGTGGCTGCCGGCGATGCGGCGCAAGTGCAGCAGCGGCTGGCCGCGGCGCGAGCGGAGGCCGACAAGGCGCGGGCGCGGCTGGAGATCCGCTTTCCGGCGGTGCCCGCCAACGCGCCGATGCTGAGCCAGCCGCAGCCGGTCAGCCAGGGCGCGCCGGCGTGGCGCGAGCGCATCCTCGCCACCAGCGATCCGCTGCGCCAGGCCGACCTGGAGCTGCGCAAGGCCGAGCAGCAGGCCAGCCGCGTGCGCGCCGACCGCCTGCCCGACCCCACCTTCGGCGTGTTCACTGCCTCCGAAGTGTTCGGTCGCGAGCGGGTGATCGGCGTCAGCGTGTCGGTGCCGCTGCCCGGCGGCTACCGGCGTGAGCGGCTGGGCCAGGCACTGAGCGGCATCGAGGCGGCAGCGGCGGCGCGTGACCGCGTACGGCGCACCATCGAGGCGGAAATCAGCACGGCCTACACCGACGCCAGCAGCAACCACGCGCGCTGGCAGCTGGCCGAGCAAGGTGCGCGTCAGGCGGCTGACACCGCGCGGCTGACCCAGCGCGCGTACACGCTGGGCGAGGCCGACGTGCAGACCCTGCTGCTGGCGCGGCAGCAGTCGCTGGAAGTGGCGCAAGCCGCGCTGGAAGCGCAGGTGGCCGCCCTGCGCGCCCGCTACCGCCTGCTGATCGACGCCCACCGCATCTGGGGTCTGGAGCACGAATGAGCGGACGCCGCCGCGCCGGGGAAGGCGCGCGCGGCGACCGCGCGGCGCCTGCAATGTCATAACACCGCAGTAGTCGCGTAAGGTGGCCGCCTTGCCGGAGATCAGCATGGCCGAAAACCCCACCAAGCCACACCAGCACGACCACGGCCACGACCACTCGCACGGCCATGCCCACGGCGTAGCGCCGAATGCCGACCACCGGTACCTGACCATCGCGCTACTGCTGCTGCTCGGCTTCATGCTGGTCGAGGTGGTGGTCGGCATCATGGCCAGCTCGCTGGCGCTGATTTCCGATGCCGGCCACATGCTGACCGACGTCGGCTCGATCGGCCTGGCGCTGCTGGCGATGCGGCTGGCCAGCCGGCCAGCCAGGGGCAGTTACACCTTCGGGCTGAAGCGGGTCGAGATCCTCAGCGCGCAAGCCAACGGCCTCACGCTGGTGCTGCTGTCGGTGTGGTTCATCGTCGAGGCGATCCAGCGGCTGATCGAGCCGCCGGTGGTCAACGGCCCGCTGGTCACGGTGGTGGCGATCATCGGCATCGGTGTCAACCTGCTCGCCGTGTGGTTCATGAGCAAGGCGAACCGGCAAAGCCTCAACGTGGAAGGCAGCTTCCAGCACATCCTTACCGATCTATATGCCTTCGTCGCCACCGCGCTCGCCGGCGCCGGGATCTGGTGGAGCGGCTGGAACCGCCTCGACGCCATCGCCGCGCTGGTGGTGGCCGGACTGATGCTGAAGGCTGGCATCGGCCTGGTGCGCGAATCCGGACGGATTTTTCTGGAAGCGGCACCGCGCGGGCTTGATCCGGTGGCGATCGCCACGGCGATCCGCGCCATCCCCGCAGTGATCCGGCTGGACGACCTGCACGTGTGGGAAGTGACCTCGGGCATGTCGGCGCTATCGGGGCACATCCACGTCGAGCACGAGATCGACTGCCACGAAGTGCGGCGACTGGTGGAAGCCATGCTGCACGACCGCTTCGCGATCACCCACACCACCCTGCAAACCGATCACGCCGAGGCCCACCAGAGCGCCTCGCTAGGTTGCGCCTTCGACGCGCACCGGTAGCGCGTCGCATCCCGACACCACCGGGCACGCTGCGGCAGGTGCGGTGGGTTCGGCGGAAACCGGCCGCCCCGGCCGGGCGGTCGCGGTACAATCGCCGACGCGATCGTGCGCGGCCACTACCCTCCTAACCATGCGCAATCCCCTGCAGGAACAGCTGCTCAAGGCCGGCCTGGTCAACAAGGCCAAAGCCGCCCAGGTCGTGCGCGAACAGAGCAAGCAGCGCCACGGCAAGGCGGCCGCGCCGCCAGCCGGCGAGCAGGTGGATGCACAGCGGCTGCAGGCCGAACGCGCCGAGCGCGATCGCCAGCTGTCGGCCGAGCGCAACGCGCAGGCGCGGGCGCACGAGCAGCGAGCCCAGATCCGCCAGATCGTGGAGACGCACAAGGTCAGGCGCGAAGGCGAGATCGCCTACCGCTTTCGCGATGGCGACAGCATTCGCAGCGTGCTGGTGAACATCTCGCTGCGCGCCCAGCTGGCCAGCGGCACGCTGGTGATCGTTCGCCACGAACAGGGCTACGAACTGCTGCCGCGCATCGCTGCGGACAAGGTGCGCGAACGCGATGCCGGCATGATCGTGCTGGATCACGCTCCGATGGATCAAGCCGCAGTGGATCATTCCGCGCTGGACCACGGCGAAGCCGCGGCCAGCGGCAACGTGGCAGCGGACGACGAGTATTACCGCCAGTTCCCGGTGCCGGACGATCTGGTCTGGTAGCGGCCGCTGGTCTGCATCCTTGCTTGCCGTCACCGCCGGACCGGCTCAGCGTCCGAAGATGATTTCCTTGCCTTCGTGATCGCGGTCCCAGCCACGCAGCTGGTCGCGGATGTGGGCGATGCGCTGGCGACCGAGCGCGTTGCGCTCCTCGTCGAGCACGTGGCCGTCAAGCAGCTCGGCCAGCCGCTGCGCGGTGGGCAGCATCGCGTCCCACGCATCCAGCGCCTTCAGCGGCGCCGGCAGGGTCATGAAGAAGCTCACACCGGGAGTGCGCAGCGCGTCCAGTCGGCCCAGGTCGAAGTTGCCCGGCTTGAGCATGTTGGCCACGCTGAAGATCGGCCCGAGCTCGCGCTTGCCGTCGACCAGCCGGTGGTAGATGCCCATGTCGCCGAATTCGAGGCCGGCCTTTTCGGCCGCCACCACCAGATCCGGGCCGTGGAAAGGCGCGCCTTCGCGCGCCACCACGAACAGCGTGACGATGCGCTCCACCGGCAGCTGCGCCGGACGCCGACCGAGATCCGAGCG
>JAJZGE010000473.1 GCA_021798675.1 Pseudomonadota bacterium
CTGCTGGTGCGCAAGCGCGGCGCCGCGGTGTTCCAGCAGCCCGGGGGCAAGCGCGACCCCGCCGATGCCGACGACCTTGCCTCGCTTGCGCGCGAATTGCGCGAGGAACTCGGCTGCGACCTGCGCCACGCCTCCGCACGTTTCCTCTGTCGCGCCAGCGCGCCGGCCGCCAACGAACATGGCCACGTGGTGGAGGCCGAGGTGTACGAAGTCGAGGTGGACGGCGAGCCGCGTGCGCAGGCCGAGATCGCCGAACTGCGCTGGGTCGATCCCGCCGCGCCTGGCGTGCCGGTGGCACGGTTGAGCCTGGAACATATCCTGCCGCTGTTGCGCGGTTGAATCGGGCGGGCAGCCCGCGGGTGCGCCGCGCGTCGGCAGGCTCTGCGTCCGAGGACCGTCAGCGCCTACCAGCCGCGCCCGTGGAAATGTCCCTGGCTCACGCCGATCGAGAAGCTGACGCCGCCCTTGGGGTGGTCGCAGTCGCCGAGGTTCTTGCTGACGCTGACCACGCCGGACTGGTAGTTGCCGTCCATGTGGCTGCCTGCCATCACGCCCATGCCCACGCTGCCGTGCACCTGCGGCTGGTTGTAGGTGGAGTCGTCGCAGGTCTGCGCGCGGGCGCTGCGCTCGTCGGTGTTGCCCATGCGGCCGCTGGTGTCGCCGTAGTACGCGCCGGGCGCGCTGCCCGGTTTCGAGGCACTGGCGCTGCTGGCCGGGTTGGCTGCGCTGGCGCTGGCGATGGGCAGGTCGGAGGGCATGCGGTTGACCTGCGGCAGCCTGAGGTTCAGCGGCGGCGGCGCCTGGTTGGACGACGTCTGCGCCCAGGCCGTGCCGGCGAGCAGGCTCGCGGCAAGCAGGGCGGGGACGATGCGGGTGGTCTTCATGGGGAACTCCGGGGCTTTCCGCGTCCAACGCGCGAATCGGCGTCTGCGGGTACAAGGCTTGGATGCCGTGGAAGGCGCATGGTTCAACCCGCGTCGCGGGAGCGCATGGAGGGCGCTCCCGCGCGCCGCGTCAGCCCGTGGTCTCGATGCGCTCCACCCGGCGCAGGCCGCGCGGCAGCAGGCCGCCGCGGGTGGCGCGGTTGCCGCCGTACTCGACCAGGTCGGCCCACTTCAGGGTGAGCTTGCGCGCGCCGGCGTACATCGTCACCTCGCCCTTGCCTTCGGTGACCACCGCGATACCCGCCACGCGCTCGCCTTCGGCGAGCTGCTTCTTCGGCACCTCGATCAGCTTGTTGCCCTTGCCCTTGTCCAGCTCCGGCAGCTCGGCCACCGAGAACATCAGCAGGTGGCCTTCGGTGGTGACCACCACGATGCGGTCGCGCGTGGGGTCGGCGCTGGCCTGCGGTGCCAGCACCTTGGCGCCGTCGCTGAGGCTGATGATCTGCTTGCCGGCCTTGTTGCGGCCGGTGAGCGCCTCGAAGCGGGTGACGAAGCCGTAGCCGAAGTCGGTGGCAAGGATCAGCCGCGTGTCGTTGTCGCCGGCGACGATGGCGTCGAAGCTGGCGCCGCCCGGCGGCGTGAAGCGGCCGGTCAGCGGCTCGCCGTTGCCGCGCGCCGAGGGCAGGGTGTGCGCGGGCGTGGAGTAGCTGCGACCGGTGGAGTCGATCACCGCCACCTGCTGCGTGGTGCGCGCCTTGGCCACCGCGAGCAGGCCGTCGCCCTCGCGGTAGCTCAGGCCCTCGGCGTCGATGTCGTGGCCCTTGGCGGCGCGGATCCAGCCCTTCTGGCTGAGCACCACGGTGACCGGTTCGCTGGCCACCAACGCGCTCTCGTCCAGCGCCTGCGCGGCCTCGCGTTCCACCAGCGGCGAGCGGCGTGCGTCGCCGTACTTCTCGGCGTCGGCGCGCAGCTCGTCCTTGATCAGGCCCTTGAGCTTGGCCGGCGACTTCAGCAGCACGTTGATGCGCGCGCGCTCCTCTTCGAGCTGGTCGCGCTCGCCGTTGATCTTCATTTCCTCCAGCCGCGCCAACTGGCGCAGGCGGGTCTCCAGGATGTAGTCGGTCTGCTCCTCGCTGAGGCCGAAGCGCGCCATCAGCACGGCCTTCGGCTCCTCTTCGGTGCGGATGATGCGGATCACCTCGTCCAGGTTGAGGTAGGCGATGCGCAGGCCTTCCAGCAGGTGCAGGCGGCGCTCCACCTTGGCCAGGCGGTGGTTGAGCCGACGCGTCACCGTGGTGGTGCGGAAGGTCAGCCACTCGGTGAGGATCCTCCTGAGATCCTTCACCTGCGGGCGGCCGTCCAGGCCGATCATGTTGAGGTTGACGCGGAAGCTCTTTTCCAGGTCGGTGGTGGCGAACAGGTGCGGCATCAGTTCGTCGGCGTCGACGCGGCTGGAGCGCGGCACCAGCACCAGGCGGATCGGGTTCTCGTGGTCGGACTCGTCGCGCAGGTCCTCGATCATCGGCAGCTTCTTTGCGCGCATCTGCGCGGCGATCTGCTCGAGGATCTTCGACGGGCTGACCTGGTGCGGCAGCGCGGTGATCACGATGTTGCCTTCCTCGCGCACGTACACCGCGCGGGCGCGCACCGAGCCGGTGCCGTTCTGGTACATCGCCAGCAGCTCGCTGTGCGGGGTGATGATCTCCGCCTCGGTGGGGTAGTCCGGGCCTTTCACGTGTTCGCACAGCTGCGCCACCGTGGCCTCGGGCTCGTCCAGCAGGCGGATGCAGGCGGCGGCCAGCTCGCGCAGGTTGTGCGGCGGGATGTCGGTGGCCATGCCCACCGCAATGCCCATCGAGCCGTTCAGCAGCACGTGCGGCACGCGCGCGGGTAGCCACGAGGGCTCCTCCAGCGTGCCGTCGAAGTTCGCCACCCAGTCCACCGTGCCCTGGCCCAGCTCGCCCAGCAGCGCCTCGGCGATCGGACTGAGCTTGCTCTCGGTGTAGCGCATCGCCGCGAAGCTCTTGGGGTCGTCCGGCGAGCCGAAGTTGCCCTGGCCGTCCACCAGCGGGTAGCGGTAGGAGAACGGCTGCGCCATCAGCACCATCGCCTCGTAGCACGAGGTGTCGCCGTGCGGATGGAACTTGCCGATCACG
>JAJZGE010000474.1 GCA_021798675.1 Pseudomonadota bacterium
TCTCGCGGCAGCCACCGCCGCGGCGGGCGCGGGCGCCGCCGGCGCGGTGCTGCGGGGCACGCGCGACAGGCGCACCACTTCCTCGCCCTCCTTGATTTCCAGCTCGGCGAGGTTGGATTCCTCCAGCAGGTCGATCAGTTTCTTGATTTTGCGCAAATCCATCGGATCAGCCTTTGGTCAGTCATGCCACCGGGTGGTGGCCGGGATGGGAAGGGTTGCCGCTCAGGGCGCCGCGTTCGTGGCGGTGTGCAGCCGGCGGGTGGCCGCGTCCAGCGCCAGCCGGTAGCTGTCGCCGCCGAAGCCGCAGATCACGCCGATGGCGATGTCGGACAGGTAGGAGTGCCGACGAAACGGCTCGCGCGCGTGCACGTTGGAAAGGTGCACCTCGATGAACGGGATCGCCACCGCCGCCAGCGCGTCGCGCAGCGCGATGCTGGTATGGGTGAACGCGCCGGGGTTGAACAGGATGATCGCGGTGAGGTCGTCACGCGCCTGCTGGATCCGCCCGATCAGCTCGTGCTCGGCGTTGGACTGGAACCAGCCCAACTCGTGCCCGGCGGCCTGCGCCTGCGTGGCCAGTTGCTGGTTGATCTCGGCCAGCGTCTGCCGGCCGTAGATGTCCGGCTCGCGCGCGCCCAGCAGATTGAGGTTGGGCCCGTGCAGGACCAGGATCTTCGCCATGCCGCACCCCGCATCTCTCCGGTGATCCCGGAAATCCGGCGCAGTGTGCACGCAGCCGGGAATGTTGTCCAGTTCAGCGCAGATCGGCGATGTTTGGCGGAGAAGTGTCGAAATTCCGTGCGGCGGCGTATGCCAGCGCCGCGCTCAGGGCGTGCTGCGAGGCGCCAGCCACTGCGCGATCTGCGCCGCGCTGAGGACGCCGGTGTGGGTCGCCAGGATGTGTCCGTCGGCGTCGACCAGCACGCTGTAGGGCAGCACCTCGCGCACATCGCCGAGCCGCAGCGAGGTGCTCGGCGCGGCGAGCTGGCCGAGCAGCACCGGATAACCTGGCGGGTGGGCGGTCACGAACGCGCGCACGCGGGCCGGCTCGTCCATCGCGATGCCGACGATGATCGGCGCCGAACCGGAGCCGCCGAAGCGCGCCTGCGCCCGGCTGAGTGCGGGCATTTCATCGAGGCACGGGCCGCACCAGCTGGCCCAGAAATTCAGCAGCACGCGGCGGCCGCGGTAGTCGCTCAGCCAATGCATGCGGCCGTCGGGATCGGGCAGGCGAATGGCGGGCAGCGGCTGGCCAGGCAACGCGGAGTCCTCCGGCGACTGATGCTGGCGGCGTTCCGCATAGCCGCCGGCGGTGGCAGCCAGCACCGCCAGCGCGAGGATCAGCCAGTTGCTGCGGGTCATGGGCTAGTGCGCCGCCGCGGTGAGGGCTTTTTCGACCAGCGAGGCGGTCAGTACGGTGGACAGCCGCCGGCCGGGGCCGTTGTGTTTCGGAAACACCACGTACAGCGGCACGCCGGGCGTGTGGTATTCCTGCAGGAACGCGCTGATGGTCGGGTCGACGTTGGTCCAGTCGCCCTTCATGTAGACCGCGCCGGTGCGCTTGAGCAGCTCGCGAAACGCCGACGTGTCCAGCACGGTGTGCTCGTTGGCCTTGCAGGTAACGCACCAGTCGGCGCCGATGTCGACAAACACCGGGACATCGGCGGAACGCAGTTCGGCCAGCTTCTGCGGACTGTAGGCGACCACCCCTGCCACGTTGACCGCGTCGCGCTGCGGCTTCGGCACCTGGGCCAGCAGATAGACCGGCAGCAGCGTCAGCAGCGCCAGCACCAGCACTGCGGCGCGGCCGAGCGGACCGTGCTGGCGGCTGCGCTCGAACCACCACAGCGTCATCGCCAGCAGCACCGCGGCCACCAGCAGCAGGCCCACCGCGTCGGCGCCGCGCTGGTTTGCCAGCACCCACGCCAGCCACGCCGCGGTGAGATACATCGGGAACGCCAGCACCTGCTTCAACGTCTCCATCCAGCGGCCCGGCCGCGGCAGCAGGCGCGCCAGCGCGGGCACGAAGCCTACCAGCAGAAACGGCAATGCCAGTCCGACGCCCAGCGCCAGAAAGACCAGCAGCGCCGACAGCATCGGCGCGGCAAACGCATAGGCCAACGCGCTGCCCATGAAGGGCGCGGTGCACGGGCTGGCCACCACGACCGCCAGCACCCCGGTGAAGAAATCGCCGACTGGCCCGGCGCGGGACGCCAGCCCGGCACCGGTGTTGCCCAGCGACGCGCCGAACTGCACTACGCCGGACATCGACAGCCCCACCGCCAGCATCACCAGGGCCAGCACGCCGACCACCAGCGGCTGCTGCAGCTGGGTACCCCAGCCCAACGCGTGGCCGGCCGCGCGCAGGACGAGGATGGCCAGCCCCAGCGCAGCGAAGCTGGTCAGCACGCCGGCGGTGTAGAACATTGCGTGCCGGCGCGCGGCCGCCTGGCTGTCGCCGCTTTCCAGCACGTTGACCGCCTTGATCGAAAGCACCGGCAGCACGCACGGCATCAGGTTGAGAATCAGGCCGCCGCCCAGCGCCAGCAGCAGGGCGGCGAACAGGCTCACCTGCAGCGGCGCCGGGGCGCTGCCGGCAGGCGACGTTGGCACGGCCGGCAGGGCGGCGGACGCGCTGCTGCCGTCCAGCGGGATCGTCAGCGTGCGATGCATCAGCGGATAGCACACGCCGCCGTTCTGGCAGCCCAGGAAGCTCGCCAGCACGGTCAGCTGGCGGCGGCCGGCCAGATCGCCCACCACCGTCACCGGCAGTTCGAGCTGGTCGAAATACACGGTGACGTCGCCGTACTGGCCGTCGTGATGCACCACGCCCGGCGGCCACTGCGGCTGCAGCGTCAGCCCGGCGGCGTCCTGCAACTGCAGCGTGATCTTGTCGCGATACACGTAGTAACCCTTGGGCATCGTCCAGCGCAGCAGCAGCCGATGCGGCGCGCTGGCCAGCGCGTCCAGCCGGAACGCCTGCTCCGGCGGCAGTGCCGCCGGATGGTCGCCGGCCGGCTGACCCAGCGCGTTCAG
>JAJZGE010000475.1 GCA_021798675.1 Pseudomonadota bacterium
GCTCCTCGACGCAGCGCCTACTTCTTGGGTGACGGGTTGCTGAAATAGCGCAGGAATTCGGAGTCGGGCTTGAGCACCAGCACGCCCTTGCCGTCCTCGAAGGATTTGCGATACGCGGCCATGCTTCGATAGAACGCAAAGAACTCCGGGTCCTGGCCGTACGACTGGGCGTAGATCGCCGCGGCCTGCGCATCGCCCTCACCGCGGATCTTGGCGGCATCGCGATCAGCGTCGGCGCGCAGCACCTGGCCCTGGCGATCGGCATCGGCCTGGATCTTGGCGGCGGCCTCCTGCCCGGTGTAACGCAGCTCGTTGGCCAGCTGCAGGCGCTCGGCACGCATGCGCTTGTAGACCGATTCGCTGACCTCGTCGGGCAGGTCGATGCGCTTGATGCGCACGTCGACCACGGCGATGCCGAGGTTCTTGCGGGCGGCGACGTCGGTCTGCTGGCGCACCCGTTCGGTGATGTCCTTGCGCCCGCCGGAGATCAGCTCCTGCAGCGTGCGCGCGTTGAACTCGAAGCGCAGCGCGTCCTTGATGATCGGGGTGAGCCGCTGTACCGCCTGCAGCTGATCGCCGCCGGTGGCGCGGTAGTACATCGCGTTGTCGGCGATCCGCCACTTCACGTAGAAATCGACGTTGACGCTCTTTTTCTCGGAGGTGAAGTAACGCTCCGGCTGCGCATCCAGCGACAGGATGCGCTCGTCGAACCGCACCACCTGCTGCACCAACGGTATCTTGAAATGCAGGCCGGGTTTGTAGTCAGTGCGCATGATGCGGCCGAACTGCAGCAGCAGCGCGCTCTGCCCCTCGTTGACCACGAACACGCTGTTGAGGCCAAGCAGGATCAGCACCGCGGCAACCGCGGCCAGCACGATCTTGTTGTTCATGGCTGGCTCCCCTTGTCGGCGGCGCTGCTGTCGCTGGCCGGCGGCACCACCGCGTTGACCGTGCCGCTGCTGACCGGGTTGGAGGAGGCGGCGTCGGCACGTCCGAACGGCAGATTGATGATGTTGCGGCCGCCGCTGCCGTCGATCACCTTGGGATTGTCGGCCATCACCTGCTCCATTGTCTCCAGCCACAGCCGTTTGCGCGTCACCTCGGGAGCCAGCTTGTACTGCGCCAACAGCAGGTTGAAGCGCGCGGTGTCGCCCTGCGCGCGGGCGATCCGCTCGGCCTTGTAGCCCTCTGCCTGCTGCGCGATCACCGCCGCCTCGCCACGCGCCACCGGGATCACCTTGTTGGCATACGCCAGCGCACCGTTCTCGATGCTCTGCTTGTCCTCGCGGGCCTTGTTGACGTCGTCGAAGGCGTCCTTCACCTCTTTCGGCGGCGACACGTTCTGGAAGCTGACCTCGGTCACGCGCAGGCCGGCGTCGTAGCCGTCCAGCGTCTTCTGCAGCACCTGCTGCGCCTGGTTGACCAGGTTGGCACCGGCGGCGGAGAGGATCTGGTCCATGTCGCTGCCACCGATCACGCCACGCACTGCCGCTTCGGCGGCGGCCTGGATGGTGCCGTCGGGGTCGTTCAGCGAGAACAGGTATTTGCGCGCATCGTCCACCTGGTACTGCACGGTGAAGTCCACGGTGATGATGTTCTCGTCGCGGGTCAGCATGCTGACCTTGTCGTTGACCGAGCGCACCCGCGTCGCCTCGACTTTGTCGACCGATTCGATCGGCTGCGGCAGCTTGAAGTGGAAGCCCGGCCCCAGCGTGCGCGAATACTGGCCGAAGCGCAGCACCACGCCGACCTGGCGCGCGTTGATGATGGTGTAGCTGCTCAGCAGCAGGCCGACCAGCACCAGCACCAGCAGTCCGGTGAGGATGCTGCCGGGTCCCTGCCCCAGCTTGCGCAGGCGCGAGGTGAGGTTCTTCAGCAAGTCGGCCAGCGGCAGCTTGCTGCCGGGCTGGCGATTCTTGCCCCATGGATCACGTTGCCCGTTGCCGGGTTCATTCCAAGCCACTATCAGTCTCCTTGGGGCCGCCGGGAGGCCGGCAGCCAGGGCCGGGACGCGCGTTGAGCGGGATGAAACATCAGATCGGGCCAAAGCTGCCGGGGCCGCGTGCCGCACGATGGATCGTGCGGGCACAAACGCCAAGGATTCTAGCAGAGCAAAACGAAATCGTGCTCAGCGCAGAAGCGTCAGCCGGGCGGCGCGAGCAGTTCGCGCAGCAGCCCGGTTTCGACGGCATCGTCGCCGCTGAGCGGTGCGATCACGCTGCGCGGCGCGTCGATGCGCAGCTGCCAGCCGTGTTCGTCCACCGTCTCGCCGCTGATCGCGCCGGCCGCCCTCAGCCGTGCGTGCAGCCGGCCGGCCGACAGCGGCAGCAGCAGGTCTGACTGCACCCGCTCGCCGCCGAGCAGTTCGCCCAGCGCCTGGCGCAGCAGGTCCAGGCCTGCGCCGGTGGCTGCGGACAACCAGACCCGCACCGGCTTGCCGTCGGCGTCGCGATCGATCCGCGGCGCGATGCCGGCTGACGACGGGCAGGCCCCGGCCGCCTCGGCGTGAGCTTCGCCCACCGGCGCCGCAGCCTGTGCCAGGTCGATCTTGTTCATGATGCGCAGCTGCGGCAGGTCGCCAGCGTCGATCTCGTCGAGCACGGTGTCGACCACGTGATGCAGGCGTTCACGCTCCTCGTCGGCGGCGTCACTGACGTGCAGCAGCAGGTCGGCGTCGCGCGCCTCAGCCAGGGTGGCGCGGAAAGCCGCCACCAGATCGTGCGGGAGCTCACGGATGAAACCCACCGTATCGGCCAGCACCGCCGGGCCGCAGCTGAGCCCTTCCAGCTTGCGCACGGTGGGATCGAGCGTGGCAAACAGCAGGTCGGCAGCGAACACCTCGCCGGTGGTCAGGGCGTTGAACAGGGTCGACTTGCCGGCATTGGTATAGCCGACCAGCGCCACTCGCGGCACCGTGTTGCGCAACCGCGCGCGCCGCTGCTGGCCGCGCTGGGTCTGTACCTTCTGCAGCCGCTTGGTCAGCATCTTGACGCGCTCGCCGAGCAGGCGGCGGTCGAGTTCGAGCTGGGTTTCA
>JAJZGE010000476.1 GCA_021798675.1 Pseudomonadota bacterium
GCTGGCGGCCAGCAGCGCGCCGGCGGCCAGCGCGATGCTGCTGGCGTTCGGCCGCGTCGGCGAGTGGCTGGTGGTGGGCGCGGTGGCGGTGACCTCGATCGCGGTGATCAACGCGCTGCTGATCGCCGGCGCGCGCACCACCTACGCGGTGGCGCGCGACAGCGGCATGCTGGGCGCGGTCGGCGCGTGGAATGGCGCGCGCGGCATTCCGGCCGCCGCGCTGCTGACGATCGGCGCGGTGGCGCTGGTACAGACCGCGCTGGCCGGGCTGACCCGCGGCGCCTTCGACACGCTGGTGGATTTCGTCTCGCCGGTGTACTGGTTTTTCCTGGTGCTCAGCGGCGCCGCGGTGATCATCCTGCGGCGACGTTTTCCGGCCACGCCGCGGCCATTCAAGGTGCCGCTGTATCCGTGGCTGCCGCTGCTGTTCTGCGCCACCAGCGCGTACGTGCTGTACGCCACCCTGGCCTATGTGAAGGTCGGCGCGCTGGCCGGCCTCGCGGTACTGGCGCTGGGCACGCTGCTGCTGCCATGGTTCGGCGGCCGTCGGGTGGCTTCAGGCTAGCCCGCCTCAAGGCAGCGTGCGCACCTTCGCCTCGCGCGCCCATTGCCGCGTGCCGGCGGCCTGGATGAAAGCCTTGCCGCCGGTGGTGTCGAGCATGCCGGCGTCCTTGCCGACGCCTGCGGCTTTCAGCAGCGGGCGGGCACCGGCATCGCTGGCGATGGCCTTGAGGTGGCCGTAGGCATCGCGCACGAAGTCGACCGCGGCGGCCTCGCGCGCCAGCTGTCGGCGGATAGCACGATCGCCACCGCGTCGAGCATCGCCTCGCGCACGTGCACGGCCTGCACCTTGGACAGCTCGAACACGAACGCCGCGCAGATGTGCGCGCGCTCCGGCTCGCTCTGCGAGCGATAGAACAGCCGCGGCTGGCTGTAGTGATCGGCAAAACTTTCGGCGCGGATGCGGCCCTTGCCACCCGCCTCGGCGGGAATCGCGGCGCTGCGGAAACCCTGCGGGGTTTCGCGCGGGCTGTCGTGCGCCAGCGTGCTCGGCGCGTAGCTCACGCGGCCCTTGGGCACTGCCATCTGCATGTGCGCATCGCGCTGCAGGTTGGCGAACGGGCACTTCGGCGCATTGATCGGCAGCTGGTGGAAATTGGCCGAACCCAGCCGCGACAGCTGCGTGTCCAGGTACGAAAACAGCCGTCCCTGCAGCAGCGGATCGTCGGAAAAATCCATGCCCGGCACCAGATGCAACGGACAGAACGCCACCTGCTCGGTTTCGGCGAAGAAGTTGTCCAGCCAGCGGTCCAGCACCATGCGGCCGATCACCGTGAGCGGCACCAGCTCCTCGGGAATCAGCTTGGTCTCGTCCAGGTGATCGAACGCGAAGCCGTCGGCCTGCGCCTGCGTGAACAGCTGCACCGCCAGCGCCCACTCCGGAAACTGGCCGGCCTGGATCGCCTCGAACAGGTCGCGCCGATGGAAGTCCGGATCGGCGCCGGCGAGCTTCACCGCCTCGTCCCACAGCGTCGACTGCAGCCCGAGTTTGGGCCGCCAGTGGAGCTTCACGAAGGTGCTGCGACGCTGCGCGTCGAGCAGCCGGAACGAGTGGATGCCGAAGCCTTCCATCATGCGCAGCGAGCGCGGAATGGCGCGGTCGGACATCGTCCACAGGATCGTGTGCATCGACTCCGGCGTCAGCGCGATGAAATCCCAGAAGGTGTCGTGCGCGCGGGTCGCCTGCGGAAAGCCGCGATCCGGTTCCATCTTCACCAGGTCCGGAAACTTGATCGCGTCCTGGATGAAGAACACCGGGATGTTGTTGCCGACCGGATCCCAGTTGCCTTCGACGGTGTAGAACTTCACCGCGAAGCCGTGCACATCGCGCGGCGTGTCGACCGAGCCGGCGCCGCCGGCCACGGTGGAGAAGCGCGCGAACAGCGGCGTGCGCTTGCCGACCTCGGTGAGCACCCTGGCGGTGGTGTGCCTGGCGAGCGAGCGGGTCAGCTCGAAGTAGCCGTGCGCGGCGCTCCCGCGCGCTTGCACGATGCGCTCGGGGATACGCTCGTGGTCGAAGTGGGGGATCTTCTCGCGAAGGATGAAATCCTCCAGCAGGGTGGGGCCGCGCGGCGTGCTGCGCAGCGAGTTCTGGTCGTCGGAAATCGGCACGCCCTGGTTGGTGCTCAGCGGCGGATGATGGCTGCCGCCGGCCAGCTGGTGCAGCTCGTCGGCGCGGCCGCGCGTTTCGCTGGCGGCGGCGCGGGCGCCATTGGCTGCAGGGGAAGTTTTCGGGGACTTTTTCGAAACGGCCATCGCGGACTCCGTGATCGGTCAGGGGCAACGGCGGGGTGCCGGCGAACGCGCTGCCTGCAGCGCGCCGGCGTGGATCGTTCTGCGCGCGCGGGGCGTGGCGGTTACGCCAGCGCCGGCAACGCGACCGGCTCGCTGATCGGCTGCCGATTCTGCTGCGCGCGCAGCTTGGCCATCGCCGCATAGGCGACCTTGCGTGCGCGCATGATCGAGCCCAGCGGGCGGTGTGCCGCCAGCGCGTGCCACGGGTTGAAGGCCATGCCGTCGTCGATTGCCAGCGTGCGCTGCGTCGACCAGGCGAGCTGCGCCGGCACGCGGATGCGCGCCACGCTCACGTATGGACTCTGCGCCTGCGGCCACTCCACCGACGCGTCCTTCACCGGCATGCTGGCCAGGTCGGTGCACAGCTGTACGCGCAGCTCCCACTCGCCGCCGTGCTGCGCGAAATGGGCGATCACCGCGCCGCTCTTGCCGCCGAACGCCTCGATGACTTTCTCGCTGCCGCGCGCGACCGCTGACACCGCCTTCTTCAGCGGCTCGACCTTGTCGGTGGTGGTGGCGAGCAGTTTCAGCATCTTCAGGAAGTGCTTCGCATCGGGCGCCCCGAACACCGGGCCATTCACCAGCACGAAATCCTGCGTGGTCGCACCTTCAGCGCCGTCCGCGCGCTCGCCCGGCACGCCCAGTAACTTGAGCGCCAGCCCGCGCGGGGTCG
>JAJZGE010000477.1 GCA_021798675.1 Pseudomonadota bacterium
GCCAGCCCTCGCCGAAGGTGAGCAGGGCCAGCCACGGGTTGTTGCGGCTGTCATCGCGGGTGGTGAAGCGGCGGGAGCCGAAGCGGTGCGCCAGCGAGTTGATGGTCACCGTGGCGTGGAACAGCAGCACCGTGGAGACGAAGAAGCCCCACACCAGCAGTTGTCCGCCGCTGGTGTGCAGCTCGGGCGCGACGTGCTGCAACAGCACGCCCAGCGCATACAGCGCCACCGCTAGCAACACCGGCACGGCGATGTCGTAGCGGTCGAGCCAGCGCAGCTCCGGGTAGGCTGCCAGGTCCGGCACGCGCTCCAGCTCGGTGCGGAATGCCCGCGGCGTCAGGAACCAGCCCATGTGGCTCCACAGGAAACCATGCACGCCGGGCGAGTGTGGATCGAGCCGGGTATCGGCATTGCGATGGTGGTTGCGGTGGTGTGCGGCCCACCACAGCGGGCCGCGCTGCACGCAGGCGGCGCCGATCACCGCGAACGCGAACTGCACCGGGCGCGAGGTGCGAAACGTCCTGTGCGAGAAATAGCGATGGTAGAAGCCGGTCAGCGCGAACATGCGCAGCGCGTACAGCGTGGCCGCCACGGCCAGCGCCGTCGTCGATACGCCGACCCAGATCACGCCGAGGCAGGCCAGGTGGAGCGCCACGAACGGCGCGGCGCGCAACCAGTCGATGCGATCGGCGCCGGGATCGTCCGGCCCCAACGTCGGTTGCGCCGTATCGAACCACTGCCGCAGGCTGCGGCGACGGGACGGGGCGGCGACCATGCTGGCGGCGGCGGTGGGGCGGTGGGACATGGCGGCGATCCGGTTGCGTGTTGTCCTCCGATACGGACGCCGCCGGCAAATGGATGCAGGCCAGCGCCGGTTTCGCGGTGCATCCGATCGTTGCCAATTTGCGTATACCGGGTCGACAGCATCCACCATCGCCATGCCCTAAGATGAAAGCCGATTTCCTTCAAGCAAGCTTGTCGCCATTCGAGGTGGCGAGGGCCATGTCGAGCAGCGACCCTCAAGTGCGGGATGCGGATTACTGGTCCGCGCAGATGGCGGCGGTGTCGCAGCGACGCGACCGCGACTGCTTCATGCGCATCTACGACCACTTCGCGCCGCGTGCGCGGCTCTATCTCAAGGGGTTGGGTTGCCCCGAGGCAGTGGCCGAGGAACTGGCGCAGGAGGCCCTGCTGCGGCTCTGGCAGCGTGCCTCGTCGTACGACGCCTCGCGCAGCAGCTTGTCCACCTGGCTGTTCCGCATCGCGCGCAACCTGCACATCGACCGCGTGCGCCGCGAACCGTGCTGGGTACCCATGGACGACGAGCCGGGATGGCCGGACAGGGACGACGCCAGCGGCTTTTCCTCGGCCGAGAGCCATGCCGAGCATGTCGACCTCCAACACCGTATCGAACGCCTTCCGGCCGTGCAGGCCCGCCTGATCCGTATGTCCTACTTCGAAGCCAAGTCCCACCAGGAGATCGCCGACGAACTCGGCATGCCGCTGGGTACCGTGAAATCCAGCCTGCGCCGGGCGTTCCAGCGCCTGCAGCTTGGCGTGAGGGGGCAGGCATGAACCCGCGCCATCATCTCGACGAAGCCACGGTGCTGAGTTTCGCCGCCGGCGCGCTGTCGGCGGAGATGGCTGCCGTCGCGGCCACCCACATGGAAGTGTGCGAACTCTGCCGCGAGCGCCTGTCCGAGGCCGAGCGCATCGGTGGCGCCTTGCTGGGCCAGCAGCAGCCTGCCGCGGGCGCCGACGCCGCACGCGGCGCCCGACTGCGCGAAGCGATGCTGGACCTGCTGGACGAGGAGCCGAAGCTCGAGGCGGACGCGGCCGACGGGCGCCTGCAACCGATCGATGCGCCTGTCGATGCGGACTGCCTGCCGCGGCCGCTGCAGCCGTATTTCGGGCGTTCCTGGCGCGCGCTGCGCTGGCGCTGGATGGCGCCGGGCGTGCACATGATCCGCGCCGCGCGCGGCAGCGGCGACACGCTGATCCTGCTCAAGATCGCCCCGGGCAAGAGCATGCCGATCCACAGCCACCAGGGCACCGAGCTCACCCAGATCCTGCAGGGCGCCTACAACGACGCGCTCGGTCACTATGCGCCCGGCGACGTCGCCGACCTCGACAACGAGATCCAGCACCAACCGATCACTGCGCCCGGCGTGCCCTGCGTCTGCGTGGCCGCGCTGGATGCACCGCTGCGCTTCCCCGGCTGGCTGGCGCGTAAGCTGCAGCCGCTGGTCGGGTTGTGATCCTGCCGGGCACGGGCGATACCGGTCGCCGTGCCCGGCACCGGCAGCCTTGCTCGTGGCAGCCCTCGTCGCCGGCGTACGGTTCGTCGTCAACGGGGCCGGCCTGTTCGAGCCCGGCACGGCCTTGAGGGCCGTCCTCCGCGCCTGAACAGGTGGGGCTTCGCAGCAGCGGCAAACGCCTGGCGTCCTGGCGTCGGTAAATCCCGGCACCGATGGCGACGGATATCGGCTCGACCTGCATCCGCCGGGGCCCGATCCACGTAAGAGGCGGCAACACTTCCTCGGGAGCTTGCCGTGTCTTCTGCCTTCCTGATCTACGGAGCCACCGGCGGCGTCGGATCGTGCCTGGCGCGAATGCTCGCCAGCGAAGGCCACCGGTTGCACCTGGTGGCGAGAAACGCGGCCGGCCTGGAAGCGCTGGCTCAAGAACTGGGATCGGACTGGACGGCAGCGGACGTGCTCGACGATGCCTCCTTCGCCCGCGTCGCCGAGCGCGCGCCACGGACATTGGACGGACTGGTGTACGCCGTGGGCAGCATCAACCTCCGGCCGCTGGCGCGGGTCACCAGCGCCGATCTGGAGCGCGACTATCGCCTGAACGCCGCCGGCGCCGCGCTGGCGTCCAGGCGGCGTTGCCGGCCCTGCGGGCCAGCACCGCGAGTGCGTCGGTGGTGCTGTTTTCCTCGGTGGCCGCCGCGCGCGGCTTTCCGATGCACAGTTCCATCGGCATGGCCAAGGCGGCGGTGGACGGCCTGACGCGTTCTCTGG
>JAJZGE010000478.1 GCA_021798675.1 Pseudomonadota bacterium
CGCTGCAGTGGCGCGGCGGCAGCCTGCGCAGCACCGCGGGCCGCGAAACCACGGTGGACATCGCGCTGCAGCCGTTCGAGGACGGCCTGCTGCTGGAGGTGCACGCGCTGGCCGAATCGCCCTCGGCCAGCTCGCCGCTGTCGGCCACCCTGCGCGGCTTTGCGCACGAGGTGAAGAATCCGCTGGCCGGGCTGCGTGGCGCCGCGCAGCTGCTGCAGCGGCGCGTGGGCAGCGACGACCTGCGCGCGCTGGCCGGGCTGATCATCGACGAGGCCGACCGGCTCGACACGCTGGCCAATCGCCTGCTGCATCACGACGGCGCGGTGCGGCTGGGGCCGGTGAACATCCACCACCTGCTGCAGCGGCTGGCCGAGCTGCTGCAGGCCGAGCCGGCGCCGCTGCAGCTGCGCCACGACTATGACCCGAGCGTGCCGGATGTGCTCGGCGACGCTGATCGGCTGCAGCAGGTGCTGCTCAACCTGGCATGCAACGCGCGCGAAGCCGGTGCCGCCACGCTCACCCTGCGCACGCGCGTCGAGCACGGCCTGCGACTGGGCGAGCGCAGCCTGCGCATGGCGCTGCGGCTGGACGTGATCGACGACGGCGCCGGTGTGCCGCTGACGCTGCGCGACACGCTGTTCCAGCCGCTGGTCTCCGGCCGCGTCGACGGCAGCGGGCTGGGGCTGGCGCTGTCGCGCGAAATCGCGCGCGAGCACGGTGGCGATCTGCGCTACGCCAGTCGGCCGGGCGAGACGGTATTCACGCTGTACCTGCCGCTGGAGCGCGCACATGACTGAACCTTCCGAATTCCTGCAGGAAATCTGGATCGTCGACGACGACCGCGGCGTGCGCTACGTGCTGGCCGAGGCGCTGCGCGATGCTGGCCTCGCGGTGCGCGAGTTCGGCGAGGTGGCCAGCGTGCGGACGGCGCTGCAGCAGGCGCGGCCGGCGCTGCTGCTGACCGACGTGCGCATGCCCGGCGAGGACGGCCTGGGCCTGCTCGGCGAGCTGCAGGCGCAGGCCATCGGCCCGGTGATCGTGATGAGCGCCTACACCGATGTCGCCACCACGGCCGCCGCGTATCGTGCCGGCGCGGTGGACTATCTGGCCAAGCCGTTCGACCTCGATCAGGCGGTGACCGCCGTGCAGCGCGCGCTGGCGGACGTGCCCGCGCGCGACGCACCCGCCGCCGCCATGACCATGCCCAGCCACGCGCTGCTGGGCGACAGCGCGCCGATGCGCGAGGTGTTCCGGTTGATCGGCCGCGTCGCCGCCAGCGATCTCAACGTGCTGATCACCGGCGAAACCGGCACCGGCAAGGAGCTGGTGGCGCGCGCCCTGCACGACGAAAGCGCGCGCCGCGGCAAGCCCTTCGTGGCGCTGAACACCGCGGCGATCCCCAGCGAGCTGCTGGAGAGCGAGCTGTTCGGCCACGAGGCCGGTGCGTTCACCGGCGCCGTGCGCCGCGTCGCCGGTCGTTTCGAGCAGGCCGAGGGCGGCACGCTGTTTCTGGACGAGATCGGCGACATGCCGCTGGCGCTGCAGACGCGGCTGCTGCGGGTGCTGGCGGGCGGCGAGTTCTACCGCGTCGGCGGGCGCGAGCTGATCCGTGGCAACGTGCGCATCGTCGCCGCCACGCATCAGGATCTGGCCACCCGCGTCGCGGCGGGCCAGTTCCGCGCCGACCTGATGCACCGGCTCGACGTGGTGCGGATCGAGCTGCCGCCGCTGCGCACCCGCCGCAGCGACATCCCGCTGCTGGCGCAGCATTTTCTGGCGGCCGCCGCGCAGCAGCTGAAACTCGCGCCCAAGCGCTTCTCGCGCGCAGCACTGAAGCTGGTGGCGCAGCGGGACTTTCCCGGCAACGTGCGTGAACTGGAAAACCTGTGCCGGCGGCTGGCGGTGATCGCCGCGGGCTCGGAGATTCTGCCCGGCGATCTGGGCAGTGCGGCGGCCAGCGGTGCCGGTCACGGCGAGTGGACCGACGCGCTGCGCGACTGGGCGGTGGCGGCGCTGGCCGACGGCGAGGCCGACATCCACGCGCGCGCCCGCGAAGCACTCGACCAGACCCTGCTGCAGGCAGCGCTGCTGGCCAGCGAGGGCCATCGACAGCACGCGGCCCAGGCGCTGGGCGTGGGGCGCAACACGCTCACCCGCAAGCTGGGCGCGTCGCGCACGCGGCGGCGCTGAACGGCGCGAGCCGCTCTTGCGGCCATGCCGGAAGAGCGGTCGACCGCCGGAGCGAGAGTTACTGCATGGCCGGGCTGTAGCGCAGCGTCAGATACCAGGTGCGGCCGAGCTGGTTGTAGTAATACGCCGTCTCGTAGCGGTGATCGAACGCGTTGGCCAGCCGCGCCTCGATCTGCCAGCTCGGGGCGAAATGCCAGCTGCCGCGCAGCGCCAGCGTGCTGTAGCCGCCGAGCCGGTGCTGGTTGGCGATGTCGTCGTAGCTGCGGCCGGCTGCATACAGCGTGGTGCCGATGCCGAAGGCGCCGAAGCGACGGTCGAGATCGATGCGCGCGGTGCGCTCCGGGCGGCGTGCCAGCAGGTGGCCGTTGTTGACGCCGCCGTCGCGGTTCTCCGGCTGCTGCAGGGTGAGGTAGGTCTGCAGCTGCCAGCCGGCCACGCTCGCGCCGAGCTGGCCTTCCACGCCGCGGATGCGCGCCTTGCTGACATTGAACGGGACATAGTTTTGCGTCGGGTCCAGCACGATCAGCTGGTCGATCCGCGTCTGGTACGCGTTCACCGCCCAGTTCCAGTCGCCGGGCTTTTGCGCGAGGCCCAGCTCGACGCTGCGCGAGGATTCCGGCTTCAGGTTCGGATTGGCCGACGGCGTGCCGAAGAACGGCGGGTAGTAGAGGTCGTTGAAGGTGGGCGCGTGGAACGCGGTGCCGTAGCTGGCCGTGAACCGCAGGTCGTGCGCGAAGCGGTAGCCCCACGCGATGGCGCCGGTGTTGTGATTGCCGAACTGCTGGTTGTGATCGCGGCGCAGCGACAGCTGCAGCTCGTTGCGGCCGAACGTGCCC
>JAJZGE010000479.1 GCA_021798675.1 Pseudomonadota bacterium
GAGGCCGAAAGCAGCTCGACCACCTCGGCCTCGTCGAAGTGCCGGTGCCGCTGGCGCAGACGCAGGCGCACCCGTTCACCCTCAAGCGCGCCGGCGACAAACACGGCCTTGCCGTCGATGCGGGCCACCCCACGCCCGTCGTGGGCAAGGTCGGCGATGTCGGCTTCAAGCTCCGCGGCAGGCGCGCGGGAACGGGAGTTGGATCGGGACATGTCTGCGGGTTATCAACACGGCAAGGGCAGACCGGCCATTATCCCCGATTGGCCGGCCGATTGTCCGGACCCGCGTACGCCGCGCCTTAGCGGCCTACTTGCGCTGCCAGGCGCCGGAAGCGTCCTGGTAATACCAGCCGGCGTGTGCACGCTCGATCCAGGTATGCGCGAAGGTGGCCTGGATCTGTGCCTCCCACTCGGGATGGTTGTTGGCGCTGGCGATCTCCCGGTACAGCGCGGCACGGTCGCGATTCTCGTCGGCCACCGTGGCATTGGCCTGGGCGCGCTCGGACAACGGCACCTTGGCGGCATCGCGCATGGCGACCATGCCGTCGCGGGTGAAGCCCACCGCACCGCTGTCGAGCAGCGCCTTGAGCGAGTTCTCGAAGCGCGTGCGCATGCGTTCGTGGATCGCCTGCACCGCCGGTGTCTGCACGCGCAGGTTCGGCACTTCCGCCGCGTAGGCCGCCGGCACCAGCAGATCCAGCAGCATCGCCGAGGGCTGGTGCGCCGGCGGCGGGTTGTCCTGCGCAGGCTCGTTCTTGCCCGCCGCGGGCGGCGCCTTCTGCGCGCTGCCGTCGAGCACGGTGCCGATGAACTGGTCGGCGGCCTTCTGTGCCGCCGCCTCCGGAAAGTAGACATTGATCGTGACGCAACCGACCAGCCCGACGGCCAGCATGGCGAGGATGGTGCAGGCGAACTTGCGCATGTGGCACTCCTGTGAACGACGACGGGGACGGGCGTGCTTCGGCTTCAGGACTCGTTTGCAATCCCGCGGCCTCTCAACGGACCACTGGCGCACGCCCGTTGACGGCCTCGCGCAGGCGGCGGACCAAGGTGGGCCAGTCGACCCGGGTCTGGTGGCCAATCACCTGCAGGTGGGGCAAGCCACTGCCTTCGACGATAGTGTACCCGCCATCCTCGCTGCCCAGCCCTCCCATCTGGCAGACCGCGCCGCGCAAGGTGCAGTTGAGGCCGATGCGCTTGTAGCCGAAGGTCTTGAAGAGCTTCAGCATGGCGCCCTGCAGGCCGCCAGCGATGCCGCCACCGCCCACCGTGGTGAGGTTGTTCACCGCGCGCTGGCTGATCCGCCCGCCGCCATTGGCCAGCAGCGAGGCATCGAACGCCACCGGGCTCCAGTTCACCAGGCTGAGGTTGTCGATGGAGCCGTCCAGCCGTCCGGTGATGCTGCCGAAATCGAACACGCTGGTAAGCGCGCCGAGATCGAGTTGCTTGAGGCTGATGTCGCCGGACAGTATCGGCGCATCGCCGAACGGCTGTTGCAGGGACAGGCGGGTGACATCCACGAAGCCGTTGAATACGTTGACCGAAAGGCCGCCATCCAGCTCCATCCGGTTGCCGACCCAGCGCAGCGAGGGGATTGCTCCCCCGAGCGTGCCGGGGAACGACGGCCAGCCCAGCGCATGGCTGAAGCTGGCCATGTCGACGCCGGTGACGGCGAGGCTGGTGGCGAGGCGCTGCCCCATCGCCGCTGCCGGGCGCCAGTCCAGGCCGGCGAGCCGCAGCTGTCCCTTCAGCACCGGTACGACCAGCGGTTGTTGCAGCGCCAGGGTACCGTCGCGGCTTTGCCAGCGCGACTGCGCGGCGCCGCCGGGAATGCGGTAGAACTGCAGGCCCTGCCAGGCCAGCGTGGTGGCTGGCCTGACACCCTGCACGGACCAGTCCAGGCCGCCATGCAGGCCGCTCACCGCAAAGCGGCCGCTGCCGTCGGCCAGGTCCAGCCAGCGGGTGTCGAACGCGAACGCGCGCAGGCCGTCGCTGCGCAGGTCCAGGCTGCCGTTCAGTTGCCCGGCGGAGCGCAGGTCACGCAGGCCCAGCGTGGCCAGCCAGGCCTGCCCGTAACGCTGGTAGGCCTCGGGGAAACTTGCGCGGAAGCGATCCAGCCGCAGCATCTGCAGGTCGCCCCGGGCGTCAAAGGCCAGCGCGCCATCCAGCTGCAGGGCGTCGGGGTCGGCCACGCGCAGCCGCTCCAGGGTCACCGCACCGTGCGCCGCGTGTGCACTCAGGTCCAGTTGCACGGGGTGCGCGGGCAGCTTCGCGTAGAGGGGCCCCAGCAGCAGTTCGCCGCCGTCCAGGCTGGCTTGCAGGCTGATCGTCGCGCCATGGCCGTCGCTGTCGAAACCGAAACGTCCCGTACCACCGACGCCCTGCCCGGCCAGCGTGCCGCTCGGCGTGTCGAAGCCCACGCCGTCCAGCTTGAACTGCCCGGACGACTGCACTCCCTCGCTCCCCGTATCCAGCGCGAGGTCCGCATCCAGCCGGCCGCCGGTGGGGCGGCCCGACCATACGGTGCCGAGCAGCCCCTGCAGCCAGTTGGCAGGCAGCTGCCGCAGGCTGATCTGCGCGTGGCTGGGCTGGTCCAGCGGCAGCCATGCGCTGGCCTGCGCCTTGTCCTGCGCCACTTCGACCTGCATGGTGTCGGCGCCGGGGTTCACTGCCCAATGCAGCTGTGCATCGGTCAGCGCGCCACCGGGCGCACCGCGCAGCTGCACTTGGCCGTCGAACAGCCAACGGCGCTGCGCGTCGTGTTGCAGGCGGCCGTCCAGGCGCAGGCCCACGCGGTGCCAGCCCAGCGCGGCGACGTCCGCCTGGCTGGCCTGGAGCTGCAGGTGCAGGCCACCGGCCGGATCCTCGCCGATCTGTGCCTTCATGTCCTCCAGGTGCAGTCCAGGCAGGTCGAGCTGCCTGGCGGCGACCGTGATGTCCGCGTGCGCAGGCCGCATCAGGCCGAGGCTCGTCAGCAGGAACAGGCACAGCAGCAAGTGGCTTGAAGTCGGACGCATCTCC
>JAJZGE010000480.1 GCA_021798675.1 Pseudomonadota bacterium
CCACGGCGTTGTCGACCACCTCCTGTACCAGGTGGTTGGGGCGCGAGGTATCGGTGTACATGCCGGGCCGGCGCTTGACCGGTTCCAGGCCCGAAAGCACTTCGATATCGGCGGCGTTGTAGCGGCTGCTCATGCCTGCGGATGGTCCCATGACGAAGGCCGCGGAGCATGGGTGCGCGCGGCAGGACGGTCAAGCCGGGAGCATGCCGCCGTGCCGCCGTGATGCGGGCTTCAATCCTGGCGGCGGGTCGTGCGCTGCGGCGGCGTGGTGCTGTCGCGCCGGTCCCGGCGCAGGCGCACATCGGTCAACAGGCGATCGCAGGCGCTGGCGAGGCGCGCGACGATGACGCCGCCACGCACGGCGCCCGTGCGCAGTTCGTAATCGCCGCCGGCTGCGCGTTCGATCAGCCCCGACAAACGCTGCAGCGGCAGCAGCAGGCGCCGCTGCAGCACCAGTGCTCCGCCGATCAGCAGTGCCAGGACCATGGTGGCTCCGGCCAGCAGGGGCAGGCTCAGCGCGCGCCAGAGGGGGCCGACTGCCGCAGGCGGCGCCAGGATGACGAGATCCGCAGTGTGCGACGCACCGAACAGGGGGCGCACGGCTACCGCGCGACGTCGGCCGTCGATCGGCAGCGACAGCGTGATGTCCCCGGAAGGCGTGAGCAGGCCGGGTTGCGCCACCAGCGCAGCCGACAGCGCGTGCGCGGATCCCGGCGCGAGCGTCGAGGCGAGGACCTGCGGTGTCTGCCCGTCGCTGGCGACCAGCGCCACATCGGTGCCGGCCACTGCGGCCAGCGCCCGCGCGAAGCGGGCATCGACACTGCGGCCGGTCAGCAGCAGGGCTTCGACGGTGTTGCCGCGTACCAGAGGCACCAGGGCGACCTGTTCGAAATGCGCACCCACTGGCCAGAGCCCGATGGCCGGGCGCTGGCTGGCCAGTACCTGGCGCACCAGCGCGTCGGCGGCGGGTTGGCCGCGCAGGACCGGCATGCGTCCAGCCGCGACGACCAGGCGGCCGCGCGGATCGAGTACGGCGGCAAGGTCCAGGCCCAGCTCGCGCTTGCGCTGCAGCAACTGATCGAGAATGGAAGCGGTGTCGACCCGGGTGCCGGGAATCGCGCTGGCCGTCAGCGCCTGGGTGACATAGGCGATGAAGGCCGAGTCGTTGGCGAGGATGCCGGCGCGCAGTTCCAGTTCGCGGGTGCGTTCGCGCTCGAGCAGGGTTTGCACGGCAAGGGTCGTCTGTAGCCGGTTGCTGCCGAGCTGCGCAGCGAAGCGGTGGCTTTCCCGCCACGCCAATGTTTCTGCCGCACCCAGCGCGGCAGCCGTCAGCGTCACGCCGGCCAGCAGCCCGATCAGCGCCGTGCGCCCGTTGCGCAGAGCGCTCATGGCGCACCTGTGCCAGGGAAGACGCTGGACTTGGGCGCGTGCGGCAGCAGGCGCGGCTTCGTGATCACGATGCGCAGGACTGGTGTCGATGCCAGCGGTAGGTCGATGTGGCGCGTCAGCATGGTCGAGCGCGGCTGCCAGACCGTCAGCGTGCCCGGTCCGGGCGGCAGGCCGGTGAGGCTGAAATGTCCGTCCGCGGCGGGGCGGGCGACGTAGGGCGAAGCGACGACGAAGATCGTGGCCTGCATCGAGGGGTGCACGTTGCAGTTGACCAGTACCAGACCCGGCCGGGTGAAGGTGTGCTGGCCGGACTGACGGTAGCCCAGCAGGCCGAGATCGAACTGCGAGCCCGGCGTCACCGAATAGACGTTGTGCAGGATCTCGTCGCGATTGGGGAAGCGCACCGTGCTGCCCAGCGGAATCACCAGCATCGAGGGGTCGAACATGCGGTGATGCGTGGCGATCGTGTAGTGGCCGGGCTGCGGACGCACAGCGCCGGCGTCGGGAGTGAAGTAGACGACTGTGTCGGCCATGTCCTGCGCATCGATCCGCTGACTTGCCGCCGCCACCAACTGCACGCTGCCGGCCAGGCTGACGCGGGCAGGCAGCGCCGGGGTCGCGATCCGCGCGACCGGCGTCGTCGAGGATGTGGTCTGCGCTGGCGCCGGGTGTTTCGCGGCCTGCGCGGCGTGCGGGCCCGCTGGCACCGGTCGTGCGCGGGAAGTGGGCGCAGCAGCTGCGGCTGCGGTGCGGGCCAGCGTGCGCACGGGCGCCGACGGTGCAGGTCGGGCGGGAAGCGGCGTTGCATGCGCGGGTGGCGTGGCAGGGGCCGGGACCGCAGGGGTTACGTTGGGGGCCGCAGGCGCGGTGCCGGGTCGCGCCGCGATGACGCGCTGCGGTGGTGCGCCGGCGCAACCGGCAAGCAGCAGTGCGATTGGAACGAGGGCACTACGCAAGCGATACATCGGTGCACTCCTGGGGTGATCGGTCACCCGGCGCTGGACAAATCACGTGATGGGAAACCGCTGACCCGGCCCGTGCGATGCGCATGCGCCGGGGACGCCCGTTTTACGTGCGTAAAACCGCCATGGATGCAGGGGCAATGGTGAACAATGGCGTCGCCGATGTGGATGCCACGTCAACCTCAGCGCGCTGTCGGTGCCGGTGCAGATCCGCGCGCGCCAGTGGCGGCGCACGCGCGCATTCAGCCCGCAAGCGGCGCGCAGCGTGTCTCCAGCCATGTGCGATCAGCGCCTTCGATGCGCGACGCCAGCGCGGCGAGGACTTCGGCGTGGTAGGCGTCGAGCCAGGCGCGCTCGCCGGCATCGAGCAGGTCCGGTTCCAGAGCGCGCGTGTCGATCGGGCACAGGGTCAGCGTCTCGAAGCCGAGGAAACGCCCGAACCCGGATTCGGCCGTCTCGCGCACCGCGACCAGATTCTCATGGCGCACGCCGTGCCGCCCGGGCCGGTACAGGCCCGGCTCGATCGAGCTGATCATGCCCGGCTCCAGCGCCACCAAGGCGCCGCCGGGTGCGGGCGGGCGGATGGCATGCGGGCCTTCGTGGACGTTGAGGAAATAGCCGACCCCGTGGCCGGTGCCGTGGCCGTAGTCGGCGGCGGCGGCCCACAG
>JAJZGE010000481.1 GCA_021798675.1 Pseudomonadota bacterium
CATTCGTGGCCGCAAGTGTGAACTTGCTTCGCGCGTGGCGCGTCCCCATGCTTGGACCATCCCCGTGAAAAGCACGACCTGCGCATGAGTGTCTCCGAACCCGCCGCCCCTTTGCCCGCCGTGCTGCAGGACCAGCCGATCGAACGCGTGCAGCGCGACGGCGTGGAATACGTGGTGCTGGGCACCGCGCATGTCTCGCGCACCAGCATGGAGGCGGTGGAAGCGCTGCTGGAGCACGAATATTTCGACGCGGTCGCGGTGGAACTGTGCGAGAGCCGCGCACAGGGCATGCGCGATCCCGATGCGTTCAAGCGCATGGACCTGTTCCAGGTGATCCGCCAGGGCAAGGCCGGCATGGTGGCGGCCAGCCTGGTGCTTTCGACATTCCAGAAGCGGCTCGCCGAGCAGTCCGGTATCCAGCCAGGTGCCGAGATGAAGGCGGCGATGGATGGCGCCGAAAGGCGCCGCCTGCCGCTGTGGCTGATCGACCGCGAGGTCGGCACCACGCTGAAGCGCGCATGGCACAACGTCGGCTTCTGGCAGCGCTTCGGCCTGCTCGGCGGCCTGCTCGCCAGCGTGTTCGAACGCGAGGAGATCGACGCCGGCGAGATCGAGAAGCTCAAGCAGGGCGACATGCTGGAGAGCGCCTTCAGCGAGTTTGCCAGCGAATCGAAACCGCTCTACCAGAGCCTGATCGCCGAACGCGATGCCTACATGGCCGCGCGTCTGCGCGAGGAGGCCGCTCGCGCAGCGACCGACACGCCGCGCCGCGTGCTGGTGGTGATCGGTGCGGGACACCTGAAAGGCCTGTGCCAGCTGCTGCGCGAGCAGCAAGGCGACCCGGCGGCAAGCGCCGCCGAACTGGCGCAGGAACCGCCGAAGGCGCGCTGGCCGAAGTGGCTGGCCACCGGCCTGGTGCTGGCGGTATTCGTCGCCATCGCGTGGGCGTTCCACCATAACGCCGCGCTGGGCACGCAGGCGCTCGTCGCCTGGGTGCTGTTCACCGGTTGCTTCGCCGCGCTGGGTGCGCTGATCGCCGCCGCGCACCCGCTCAGCGTGCTCGCCGCGTTCGTCGCCGCACCGATCAAGCCGTTCCGTCCCGGCATCCCCGCCGGCGGCATCAGCGCAGCGGCCGAGGCCTGGGTGCGCCGACCGCGCGTCGCCGACTTCGACACGTTGCGCGACGACATCGTGCACTGGAGCGGCTGGTGGAAGAACCGGGTGGCGCGCACCCTGCTGAACTTCTTCCTGGTCAGCCTGGGCACCATCGTGGGCGAGTACAGCGCGGGCATCCACATCTTCCGCAGCCTGGTCTGAGCGCCGTCCCCATGGCCGCAACGGGCAGGTTGTCCATGCCCGGAAGTGCTGTCTATACTGCGGCGGTTGCTGCACTCATTCGCATCTGTCGCCGCACCTGGGGAACGATCTCGATGATTCGACTGCAATTGCTTGGTCTGGCAGCCGCTGCCGCCTTGCTGGCCACCGCCAGCGCGCACGCCGCCGACGGCGGCGACAAGGCAGCGGGACGCACGCTGGTCTACACCTGTGCCGGCTGCCACGGCATACCTGGCTACGCCAATGCCTATCCGAACTATCCCGTGCCGAAGATCGCCGGGCAGAACGAGCAGTACATCATCAACGCACTGAACGGGTACAGGAGCGGCGATCGCAGCTACCCGACCATGCGTGCGCAAGCGGAGAGCCTGTCCGAACAGAACATCAAGGACATCGCCGCCTACCTGTCCAGCCTCACGCCGATCAAATAACCAAGGATCACGCATGCGACGCGCACTAGCCCTGCTTTCGTTCGGCGCCATCCTGGCGCTTGCCTCGGCCCCGTTGCTGGCCAGCGGCAATCCCGCCGCCGGCAAGACCAAGGCCGCTGCCTGCTTCGCCTGCCACGGTGCCGACGGCAACGCGGTCGACCCGCAATACCCGCGGCTTGCCGGCCAGTACAACGAATACCTGCAGCAGGCGCTGCACGAGTACAAGACCGGCGAGCGCAACAATCCGATCATGAAGGGCATGGTGGCCACGCTGTCCGACCAGGATATCCAGGACATCGCCGCCTACTTCTCCAGCCTGCCGACCAAGCTGGATACGCTGAAGGGACACATCCAGGGCGATTGAGCCCGTTCCGCCAAGGCCATCAACGCAGAAGGCCCGCCTCCAGGCGGGCCTTCTGCTCTTCAGGCGTGGCCGTGGGTGGCCGTCGGGGTGATCTTCGCGCGCCCGGCAGGTCCGTCGCTCAGCCCAGGGCCGACTTGCCCTCGTGCTTGCTGTAGTAAGGCTGGCTGCCGCCGCTGTGGTCGGTGGCATCGCGCACGGCAGTCACTTCGGGCACGCGCTCGCGCAAGGTCTTTTCCACGCCCTGCTTCAGGGTGACGTCCACCATGCCGCAGCCGTGGCAGCCTCCGCCGAACTGCAGCAGCACCACGCCCTCCGCGTCGACTTCGAGCAGGGTGACGCGGCCACCGTGCGAAGCCAGCCGCGGATTGATCTCGGCATCGAGCACGTAACGCACGCGCTCGATCACGCCCGCCTCCATGCCCGGCACGTCACCCTTGATTTTCGGCGCGCGGATGTTGAGCAGGCCGCCGGTGGCATTCGGCTCGAAGTCGATGCTGGCGCCGTCCAGCCAGGGCGCGCTGTCGCCCTCGACGTGGAAGTCGAAGCCGGCGCATTCGATGGTCCATTCGTTGCCGCGCAATTCGGCCGGCTCGCAGAATTCCAGCTCGCAATTCGCCGCCGGCGTGCCCGGCTCGGTCACGTGCAGGCGAATGCCCAGCCCCTCGCTGCCCTGCTGGGCCAGCAGCCGGCGGAAATGCTGCTGCGCTCGTTCGGAAATTTCGATCATGGGTCACCTGTGGCGAAGCGCGACATCGCGCGCGACGAATCCGCACCATTTTAGTACGGTTTCGCGAACGCCCGCAGGTTTTGACTTTTGCGTGTGCACCTTCGACCCTGCGCAGCTTCGTCCCGCCATGGAGTCCGCATGAACATCC
>JAJZGE010000482.1 GCA_021798675.1 Pseudomonadota bacterium
CCACCGACAACGGCAGCAGCGGCTCGAACGCATCCTTGGTGATCAGCGAAACCTCGGAGAGGTTCTCGTCGTACTTGTGCAGGTCGGTCACCTCCGGCGTCCACTTGAGGATGAAGTTGGTGGTGGGTACCAGCTGGATCTTGCCGGCATACGTGTTGAACGCGTACTTGCCGGGCAGCAGCGGCTCCTTCCACACGCCGCGGCAGTCGTTGTCGACCAGCTCGCCGTGCGAGTAGCCCTCGCCCGACCGGTCCGCGCCGGCCCGCCCGATGTAGGACACGACCACGCCCACCGAACCCACTGGCACCACGGTCTTGGGAATGAAGTCCACCGTGGCGAACAGGCGGTTGATGTAGTACGTGCCCTCCACCAGCACCTGGTGCTGGCGGCCGCGGTTGCCGCCGGCGCGCAGGAACGCGTCGATGTTCTGGAAGTTGTTGTGGAAGGTGGCGACGTTGGTCGGATCCTGGCCGACGCGCGGCGCCACGATCTCGTCCGGCGGCAGCACCGGGCCGTCGTGCACGGTCACCACGCCGAGCATGTCCTGGGTGGTGTCCTCGGTGGCGCCGCGCGCCTGGCCGCTGACGATCACCACCGGGGAGAAGCCACGGCGCTCGGTCAGCACCGCGCCCATCCGGGCGATGGTATCGGCCTCCTCGCGCGACAGCAGCAGGCCATGCACGCGGTTGGCGGTGATGATGGCGAACTGCGCCAGGTTCAACGCATAGGTGCCTTCGCGCAGGATCGTGCGCTGCGGGCCTTTCTGGCCGCCGCCGCGCAGGAACCCGGCGACGTCGACGACACCGCCGTCCACGCACCGGCCCAACGCCTGGCCGTCGGCCAGGTCCTTGCCGTCGCGGGCGAACACGTAGCCGATCTCGCCCTGCGGGATGGTGACCAGGTCCTCCTTGTGCACGCGGTACTGGAACGGAAGGAAATAGTGCAGGCCGCCGCGCAGCACCTGCGGCTGGAAGCCCACCTCGCCCTTCAGGGCAATCAGGCCCTCCGTGAGCGAAGGCGCGCCCCACAACCGCTCGACGATGCCGACGCGGTCGTTGGGGATGTAGACGATGGCGTTGGAGGCATACACCAGCAGCGCCAGCACGATGACGGCGATCGCCGTCGCTATCAGCCAGGTCATGGTTGCAATTCCTTTTCTCGGGTGGTGCCCGGCGCGATGCCGGGCCTGGGTGGAGGGGCAAGGCGTCGCCGCGGTTCGATCACCGCTGCGGCTTCACCTGCGCCCTTGTCGAAGACGGACGCATGCCAACCATCGCGACGGTCGTGCCGTCGCCGCATGCGTTCGTCATGGGATGAAGCGGCCGGTTATCCCGTGCCGTGCGCCTGTGGGCGGGAACACCGCTTGCCTTTCACGGCATCGCGGGTAAAGGAGCGCTCGAAAGTGCAGCGAAGCATGGCAGCACGCCTCAGCGGATCAGTGCGGACAATGCGCTCAGCGTTTCCACCGCATTGCGGCCCAACACGTCGAGTTCCTCGACGATGTTGGCCAGCGGCGAGTGCGCCGAAAGCTGGCCGAACAGGATGTACTCGTTGCCGACCAGCCCCACGTTCGACAGTGGCAGCGTCGGTCCCAGGCGAAGGCAGGCTTCGTTGAAGCGCGCCGGCTGTTTCACCGCGCCCTTCTCGCAAAGCACCGTCGTCACGAAAATTTCCTCGTCGCTTACGGCAAGCCGCGCCGTCTGGCCGCCGTGTTGCGAGAGCGTCAGCATGACCGCCGGCGGCGCGCCTTCAAGGCGGATGCCGGTCAGCGCGTCCTGCCGCGCGGCGTCGGCCTTGAGCGCCTCGAACAGGCGCGCAGCCGTCCACTTCTCGTGCAGGCGCGAAAAGTCCATGTCCGCGATCAGCCGCTCGGTGCGCTCGCCACGGCATTGGCGCAGGAACGTCCGCACCATCGCCTGCTCGTCCGCCGTCATGTAGATGCGGGGGATCGTCATGCCCATGGTGCCCATCCGCTCGCGAAAGGCCTTCTGCCGCTTCGCGCCTGGGCTGAGATGCCTGTTGCCGGTCATGGATAATTCTTGCGTGGTTAGGCGTAACGTTACGCGTAACTATACGCCGGGCTTTTGCAGTGGGCAAGGAAGGTTGAAGCAGGAGCATCGCGCCGCGTCCGCGCGCAGCAGATCGCGGCGCAGGCGTTCGCAAGTTCTGAAGTGCATCGGCAAGCCGCGATCGTCGCGGCCCGCGTGGTAGCGCCATCTGCTTGGCGCATATCGCACGCTGCCGCTACCATGCATGGCCGCCACGCAACGGGCGGCATCCTCAAGGGCCTGTAGCTCAATGGTTAGAGCAGGGGACTCATAATCCCTTGGTTCCAGGTTCGAGTCCTGGCGGGCCCACCAAATCTTTGTGCATTAGGGTTCGTCTGTTGTCTAAACCATAAGTTGTCCGATATGGACAAGTTATGGTTGAAATTAGGCATAAGGTGTCTGCATCCAAGAGAGATGCCTAGAAGCAGAATTGCCATAAGATCATAGGCTTACTGCGTGAGGCGGACGTCGGCCCGCCGATCAAGGGGCGATACCGCAAACACGGCTTCAGCGAGGTCTCCTGCTACCTATGGCGCAGCAAGTTCGGTGGCAGAGCATGCCGGATGCCAAGCCCCCGAAGGAGTTGAAGACGAAGAACGCGAGGCTGAAGAAGCCGCTGGCCGAGCAGGTGCTTGAGAACGAGGTGATCCGGGACGTCCTGCGTAAACAAGTAGGCGCACCGACACGCGAGCCGTAAGCGTCCGGTGACCTGCGCACGATCTACGACGGCAGCCGCCAGACTTACGGTCGCCCCCGGCTGGTGAAGGCCCTGCGCGCCTGCGCCCACCCGATCGGCCCCAAGCGTGTGGCCCGGCTGATGCGTGAGGAAGGCTTGCGGGGCCGTGTGAAAGGCCGCTTCAAGCCTCGCACGACGGACAGCAAGCATGGCGATCCCATCGCGGCGAACGTGCTGGATCGCCGCTTTGCCGTCGACACGGCCGTGCCGGCAT
>JAJZGE010000483.1 GCA_021798675.1 Pseudomonadota bacterium
TTCCTCGCCCATGCGCGTGAGTTCCTGATGGTGCCTGTCGACGGCATCGTCGCAGGCCTGGTACACGATGCGTCCGTCGGGTGCGAAGCGGGCCAGCGTGTCGATGTGCGCGTCGGTGTCGTCGCCTTCCAGGTAGCCGTGGTCCAGCCAGAGGATGCGGTTGGCGTGCAGGCTGTCCAGCAGGATCGCGTCCATCGCCGTGCGGCTTTGCTCCGGGTGGCGCTGGTTGAGGCATTTCCAGGTGGTCAGCACGGTGCCGGCGCCGTCGCTTTCGATGCCGCCGCCCTCCAGTGCCCAGTCGATGCGCCGATGGCCGGCCTGGCCGAACACCCCTGCGCTTACCAGGCCGGCGATCAGCGCGTCGTCGCGCTCGGCGCCGAACTTGCCGCCCCAGCCGGTGAAACGGAAGTCGGCGAGCTGAAAATGGCCGTCGTCGTCGGTCAGCGTGATCGGACCCGAATCGCGCAGCCAGGTGTCGTCGTACGGCAGTGGCACAAAGCGGATGCGTGCGAGGTCGACGCCCGCCGCGCGCAGCAGCGATTCGGCATGCGCATGCACGTCCGCGTCGGCCACCACCACGATCAATTCCTGGAAGCACGTGACCGCTGCGGCCAGGGCGACATACGTGGTTTCCACCTCGGCCAGGCGCTCGGCCCAGTCGGTGCCGGCGTGCGGCCAGGCGATCAACACCGCGGCTTGCGGCTCCCATTCGGCGGGCAGGCGCCAGCGGGATTCGGTCATGGTGGGATTCTCGTGCGTGTCGATGGCGCCCGGAACGGCGCGGAGCCGCACATTTTAAGCGATACGCGCACAAGAAACGCGGCCCGTCGTCGCGGGCCGCGTCGGGATGCCGGCAATCAGTTCGCGGCGGACGGGTTGGTGTTGTTGCCGGCCGGGGTGTTGAGCACGGAATGGATCACGCGGTTGCCCTGGAAATACACGATGAAATTCGAGTACTCCCAGCGGTTGATCACGGGATGCAGGCGCGTGTCGCCGCCACGCGGAGCCAGCTTGCGCACCGGCGCGCCGTAGCGCTGTTCGACCTGGCTCATGCTCAGGCCGCGTGCGGGCAGGTGCATGCCCTTTTCCTGCTGTACGCGATGGATCAGCAGATTCTCGGCGTGGGCCGTCCGCGGCGCGGCAAGGCTGCCGAAACCGATGATGATGGCTGCCAGCAAGGGCAGGCTGTGACGATGCTTGATCATGATCCCCTCTCCACGCGTGGCGTTGCCGCGCCGTTGTAGCAGAACTGTCCGCCACTATCCATGCTCCGTCGCGCCGGGTGTGACCGCCACAACCGTTATCATGGTCGGCCGAATCGCCCTGACTGAAGTGCCCCGATGATCGCGTTCCGCCACTTTGCCCTGCGCCGCGGCAGCCGCCTGCTGCTGTCCGACATCGACCTGGTGATCCAGAGCGGCTGGCGGCTGGGGGTGATCGGCCGCAACGGTTGCGGCAAGTCCAGCCTGTTTGCCGCGCTGCAGGGGCAGGTGGAGGCCGACGCCGGCGACATCGACCTGCCGGCGAAGCTGCGGCTGGCTTCGGTGGCGCAGGAGACGCCCGCGCTGCCCGATCCGGCGATCGACTACGTCTTGGGCGGCGACGTCGAACTGGCTGCCGCGCTGCGTGACGAAGCCGACGCGCAGGCACGCGGCGACTCCGAGGCGATGGCGCGCGCGCATCACCGCATCGAGGAGCTGCACGGCTACGACGCCCGCGCCCGCGCCGGCCGGCTGCTGCATGGCCTGGGTTTCGCGCCGGAAACGCACGAACGAGCGGTGAAGGAGTTCTCCGGCGGCTGGCGCGTGCGCCTGAACCTGGCGCGTGCGCTGATGGCGCCGTCCGAACTGCTGCTGCTCGACGAGCCCACCAACCACCTCGACCTCGACGCCGTGCTGTGGCTGGAAGAGTGGCTGCGCCGCTACCAGGGCACCTTGCTGATCATCTCGCACGACCGCGAATTCCTCGACGGCGTGATCGACCACACCCTGCACCTGGTCGACGGTGGCGCGCGGCTCTACACCGGCAACTACAGCGCATTCGAACGCCTGCGCGCCGAGCAGCTGCGCCAGCAGCAGATCGCGCACGAGCGCGAGCAGGCCGAGCGCGCGCATCTGCAGAGCTTCATCGACCGCTTCAAGGCCAAGGCCAGCAAGGCCAAGCAGGCGCAGTCGCGCATGAAGCGGCTGGAAAAAATGGCCGGCACCGAGGCGGTGCGTGCCGAGCGCGCGTTCCACTTCCAGTTCGCCAGGCCCGATCGCGTGCCCGACTCCATGCTGCAGCTGGAAGAGGTGACTGCCGGCTATCCGGCCGGATCGCGCGAGGAGGGCAACGACCATCTGCCTGGCCACGATGCGCCCAGCCGCGAGGCCACGGTCATCCTGCGCGACGTGCGCTTCCGTCTCGAAGCCGGCGAGCGCGTTGGCCTGCTCGGCCCCAACGGCGCGGGCAAGTCCACCCTGGTGAAGACGCTGGTGGGCGAACTGGCGCCGCTGACCGGCGAGCGCAAGGCGCACAAGGACCTGAAGATCGGCTATTTCGCCCAGCACACCGTGGAGAGCCTGCGCGAGGGTGCCAGCCCGTTCGACCACCTGCAGGACAAGGCGCCCGGCGTGGCCGCGCAGGCGTTGCGCGACTTCCTCGGCACCTGGAACTTTGCCGGCGATCGCGCCTTCGAGTCGGTGGACGGTTTCTCCGGCGGCGAGCGCGCCCGCCTTGCGCTGGCGCTGATCGCCTGGGACAAGCCGAACCTGCTGTTGCTGGACGAACCCACCAACCACCTCGACCTCGACATGCGCGAGGCGCTGGCCGACGCGCTGGCCGATTTCGACGGCGCGCTGGTGCTGGTGTCGCACGACCGCCATCTGCTCGGCATGGTCAGCGACAGCTTCTGGCGCGTGGCCGACGGCGTGGTGGAACCGTTCGACGGCGACCTCGACGACTACGCGCGCTGGCTGCGCGCGCGCGGTTCGGCGAACAAGAAGGCCGCC
>JAJZGE010000484.1 GCA_021798675.1 Pseudomonadota bacterium
CAGCTTGCGCTGTTCGGCGACGCGGAGGTCCCAATGGTCGGCGAGCCGGAAGAAGCTGCGCAAGGCGGGCGCGGCCAAAGTCGCGTCGGCGGGCACGCCATTCGGGGCGGCTTCGGCAATACGGCTGTTTCGTGCACCCATGACGAAACTCTCCATGTAAAGCACACGCACAATTTACTGCAAAACAGCAGTTTCGTTCAAATGGCCTTCCCGTCAGGGTGTACCCGAAGCGCCCTGACCCTTTGCGCGATCGCGGCCGAAATCCGGCTCCGGCCCACCCTCGGCGATGAAGCGGTCGATACGCTGCTCCAGCACCGGCAGCGGCACCGAACCGGTGGAGAGCACGGTGTCGTGGAAGGCGCGGATATCGAACCTGGCGCCCAACGCCTTTTCCGCCTTGGCGCGCAGCCGCAGGATGGTGAGGTAGCCCAGCTCATAGCTGTCGGCCTGGCCGGGCCAGCTGATGTAGCGGTCCACCTCGTTGGCGATCTCCAGTTTGCTCAGTGCGGTGTTTTCGGTGAGGTAGTCGATCGCCTGCTGGCGCGTCCAGCCGAGGTGGTGGATGCCGGTGTCGACCACCAGCCGGCAGGCGCGCCACATCTGGTAGGTGAGGAAACCGAACTTCTGGTAGGGCGTCCGGTAGATGCCCATCTCGTTGCCGAGGTATTCCGAGTACAGCCCCCAGCCCTCGCCATAGGCGGAAATGTAGCCGTCGCGGCGGAACGCCGGCTGGCCGTGGCTCTCCTCGGCCAGCTCCAGTTGCAGCGAATGGCCGGGATAGCTTTCGTGCAGGGTCAGCGCCGGCATGTTGTACAGCGCGCGCGATTTCAGGTCGTAGGTGTTGACCAGGTAGGCATCCGCGCCGCCGCGGCCGGAGGTGTAGTAAGGCGCGATGTCGGCCGGCACCGGCACGATGGTGAAGCGCTTGCGCGGCAGGTGGCCGAAGAACCGCGACATCTGGCCGTCCACTTCCTTGGCTACCCACGCGGTCTTGTCCAGCAGCTCCTGCGGCGTCTTGGCGTAGAACCGCGGATCGGTACGCAGGTAGTGCAGGAAGTCGGCGAAGCTGCCCTTGAAGCCGGTCTGCTTCATCACCGCCAGCATCTCGGCGTGGATCTTCGCGACCTGCTGCAGGCCGATCCGGTGGATCTGGTCGGGCGTGAGGTCCAGCGTGGTGTATTCGCGGATCTGCTGGCGGTAGTAGGCCTTGCCGTCGGGCAACGCCTCGGCTGCCAGCGTGGTACGTGCCTGCGGTACGTACTCGTCGTCGAAGAACTTCAGCAGCTTGGCGTAGGCGGGGATCACCTGGTCGCGGACGCGCTGCAGCGCCTCGCCGCGCAGCGCCTGCGCCTCGTCGGCCGGGATATCCGCCGGCATGTGCTCGAACGGCGCGTAGAAGCTGCAGGCCGTGGGGTCGGTGAGCTCCGCCACCGCGGCGATCGATTTGTCGCGGCCGGCCAGCACCGCACGCGGCACGCTGAAGCCGCGCTGGAGGCCCAGCCGCATGTTGGCGATCTGCTGGTCGAAGTAGTGCGGGATCTCGCCGAGGCGGTCGAGGTAGCGGCGGTAGTCCTGCACGGTGCGCAGTTGGTCGCCACCCAGCTCGTCGTCGAGGTCGCTCCAGAACGCCGAGTCGCTGTTGAACGGCATCTGCCAGTTCTTGAATTGCTGGTCGGCGATGAAGTTGCGGATCTGCTCGCGGTACACCGCATAGTTGACCCGGTTCTCCGGCGACAGCTGCCGCACATCGACGCTATCCAGCTGCTTCATCACCTTGCGCCAATACTCCAGACGCCGTTGCTGGCTGGCGGCACCCACGTCGTCCAGCCGGCCGTCGCTGGGTTGCGACTCGCCCGACGCGCTGATGCCGAACTGGCTGGTGCGCCACGCCCACTCGGTACGGTAGATCTGCTTGAACCGCGCATTGGCGCCGTGCGCCGCCCAGGCCGGTGCGGCGAAGCACAACGCGCCCAGGGCCAGCCATGGCATGGCTTTCGTGATCTTCACTGTTGCGAGGTCTCCGTCGATGGCGGCGCGGCGATGGCTGCCCTGGCGGCATCTTCCACGCTCCAGTAATCCAGCGCTTGTGGCGGAAGCTGGGGCAACGCCGCCCGCAGCAGCAGCTCGCGCACGCCGTCCTTCAGCCGCGCCACGCGCAACGGCGTGTTGCGGCTGCCCAGCCACGCGGCGAAATCCGCGAGCGCTTCCAGCGTGGTGCCGTCCAGGTCCGGCGATTCCTCCAGGCTGAGCACCACGGTGCGGCAATCCGCGCAGCTTTCCACCCGCTGCCGCGCCAGCGCCAGCACGCTCTCCGCGTTGGCAAAGAACAGCGGCTCCTCCGGGCGCAGGATCAGCAGGCCGTCCGGCGAGCGCGCCTCGGGATGCTCGACGAGGGTCACGAAGTCGTGGCTGCCGGGCAGGCGCCCCAGCTCGCTGATCCGCGGCGTCGCCAGCTGGCGGATCAGCATCACCAGGCTGAAGGCGATCGCCGCGAGCAGGCCGTCGAGAATGCCCAGCGCCAGCACCGCGACCACCGCGGCCAGGGCCACCAGGCGATCGCGCCGCCACTGCAGGTAGGGCCGGAACACGGACAGTCGCCACGACTTGCTCACCGCGTGGATGACGATCGCCGCCAGCACCGGTTCCGGGATGCGCTCGATCCAGCGCAGCAGCAGCACCACCAGTAACAGTAGGGTCGCCGCGGCCACCAACCCGGCCAGCCGCGACTGCGCGCCGGCCGCCTCGTTCGCCGAGGTGCCGGAATAGCCCGCGGCCACCGGCATGCCATGCAGCAGGCCGGACAGCGCGTTCGCCATGCCCAACACCAGCAGGTCCCGATTGGGCTGCACCGGGTCGCCATGCTTCAGGGCGAACGCGCGGATCGAGCCGTAGGACTCGGCATACAGCACCAGCAGCACCGCCGCGGCCAGCTCCACGCTGGGCAGCCACTGGTCGGGCCGCGGCCAAGCCGGCAGCGTCCAGGCC
>JAJZGE010000485.1 GCA_021798675.1 Pseudomonadota bacterium
GAGACCGCGCCGATCGCCAGCGCCACGGCGAACTCGATGCCGAAGTAGGCGAGGTTGAGCAGGGCCACCAGCCCGACGGCGCGACGCAGTCCGCGATCGGTGGTGACGGTTGCGGGCACTCAGCTCACCGCTTCGGCGACGGCCATGCGCGTCAGCGGATCCACCGCCACCGCGTCGGCATCGTTCATCAGCTGCAGCTGGCCGTCCTGGATCAGGCACTGCAGGCGCATGCCACGCTGCAGCAGCGTGACCAGTTCGGCGACGGTGGCGGCCGGGATGTCCAGCACGGTGAGGTTGCGGTTGCGCCCCAGCGACGTCCCGACCTTGGCCCACCACAGCTCCGCCGCGTGGCCGCCGTAGCTGATCACCACCACCTGGCGCGCGCGGCCGCAGGCCTTGCGGATGCGCGTCTCCTCCGGCTGGCCGACCTCGATCCACAGTTCGATCTCGTCGGTGTACGCCTTGCGCCACAGCGCCGGTTCGTCCTCGTCGCTGAGGCCCTTGCCGAATTCCAGCCGGTCGTCCGCGTACAGCGCGAACGCCAGCAGTCGCAGCATCAGCCGCTCCTCGGTTTCCGACGGATGGCGGGCCACGGTCAGCGCATGGGTGGCGTAGTAATGCCGGTCCATGTCGCTGATCTGCAGTTCGACTTTGTAGATGGTGGCGTTGAGTGCCATGACGCGTGTCCCGGGACAACAGCCGACCATTGTACGCGCCCGCGACGCTGCACGAGTTCGGGCGAGGGCGGAACGGCATGCTGCGCGAGCGGATTACACTCGCGCTCCATGCCTTCGTTGACAGCCCCGGCCAGCCGCGCCAGCACCGTGCATCTGCCACCGGGCGACTGGACCTGTGTGCTCGACGCGCTGTGCGCCCGGTTCGTCGCGGTCAGTCGCACGCAGTGGCTGGACCGGATCGCGCGGGGGCGGGTGCTGGATGCGCAGGGCGTCGCGATCACGCCGCATACGCCGTACCGGACCGGGCTGTGCATCCACTACTACCGCGAGGTGCTGGACGAGGCGCCGATCCCGTTCATCGAAAGCGTGCTGCATCTCGACGAACACCTGCTGGTGGCCGACAAGCCGCACTTCCTGCCGGTGACGCCGGCGGGCGGGTTTGTCGAGCAGTGCCTGCTGCACCGGCTGATCCGGCGCGGCCACCCCGATGCGGTCCCGCTGCACCGGATCGATCGGCTCACCGCGGGCCTGGTGCTGTTCTCGATCAATCCGGCGAGCCGGGCAGCCTATCAGGCGCTGTTCCGCGAGCGGGCGATCGTCAAGCGCTACGAGGCGCTCGCGGCACCGCTGCCGGGGCTGGCGTTTCCGCTGCGGCGCTGCTCGCGCATCGCGGCGGGCGAGCCGTTCTTTCGCATGCGCGAGGTGGATGGCGAGGCGAACAGCGAAACGCGCATCGAGGTGATCGGACGCAGCGACGACGGCTGGCGCTACGCGCTGCATCCGGTCACCGGCAAGAAGCACCAGCTGCGCGTGCAGATGGCCGCGCTGGGCGCGCCGATCCGGCATGACCCGTGGTATCCGCAGCTGGCCGACAAGGGGGTCGATGACTATGAGCGTCCGCTGCAGCTGCTGGCGCAGCGCCTGGCGTTTGTCGATCCGTTCTCCGGCCAGCAGCGACGATTCGAGAGCCGCATGCGTTTGTGACCGGGATCGGGTGGCGGCGTGGGTAACCGCCGGCAGGCATTCCACGCTATCTTCCGCAGCAGCATTCCACCGGGGGAGGGTATACGTGAACACACCATCGTCCAGCGCAACGCCGCGCACCGAGCTGACCGTGCGTGGTCTGATCATCGGCATCGTGATCACCGTGGTGTTCACCGCGGCCAACGTGTTCTTCGGCCTGAAGGCCGGCCTCACCTTTGCCACCTCGATCCCGGCGGCGGTGATCTCGATGGCGGTGCTGCGGTATTTCAAGGGCGCCACGATGCAGGAAAACAACATCGTGCAGACGGTCGCGTCGGCCGCCGGAACACTGTCGTCGATCATCTTCGTGTTGCCCGGACTGATCCTGATCGGCTGGTGGACCGGCTTCAACTACTGGACCTCGTTCGCGATCTGCGCGCTGGGCGGCATCCTGGGCGTGATGTATTCGATTCCGCTGCGCCGCGCGCTGGTGACCAACTCCGACCTGCCGTACCCGGAAGGCGTGGCCTGCGCCGAGGTGCTCAAGGTGGGCGCCGGCGCCAGCGAGGGCGTCAGCGCCGAGGCGGCGGCGGCCTCCAACCGGGCCGGCCTGCTGGCGGTGCTGTGGGGGGCGATCGTCTCGGGCGTGTTCGCGGTGGTGGTCGCCACGCGGGTGTTTGCCGGCGACGTGGTGCAGTATTTCCGCGTCGGCGGCAGCCAGGGCGGGGTCACCGGGTTCGACTTCTTCCTGTCGTTCGCGCTGTTCGGCATCGGGCATCTGGTCGGGCTGTGGGTGGGCATCGCGATGCTGGTGGGCGCGTTGATCGGCTGGGGCTGGGGTGTGCCGCACCTCTCCGCGATGATGCCGCTGGCCGGCTCGATCGTCGATCTGGCGAATGCCACCTGGAGCCACAAGGTGCGCTTCGTGGGCGCCGGCACCATCGGCGTGGCCGCGATCTGGACGCTGGCCAAGCTGGTCAAGCCGGTGATCAGCGGTCTGGCCTCGGCGATGGCGGCCTCGCGTGCGCGCGGCGCCGGCAACGCGGCGCTGCTGCCGCGTACCGAGCAGGACATCCCGATCGGCCAGGTCGGCCTGATCTCGCTGGTGTGCCTGCTGCCGATCGGCTGGCTGATCGCGAACTTCGCCACCACCGCCGGCAACGGCCTGGGCGACCACGTGGTGGCGCTGGTCGTCAGCGGCCTGATCTTTGTGGTGCTGATGAGCTTCTTCGTGTCCGCCGTGTGCGGCTACATGGCCGGCCTGATCGGTTCCTCGAACAGCCCGCTGTCGGGCATCGGCATCATCGTGGTGATCAGCGCGGCGCTGCTGCTGGTGCTGG
>JAJZGE010000486.1 GCA_021798675.1 Pseudomonadota bacterium
CCGGGCTGGCTCAGCGGGTGCCGACGCTGGACGGCACGCAGTTCGTGGCGCCGCGCGCGCTGCTGCAGCCCAGCCTGTTCTGAGCCGACGACGCGCGAGGCGCTCGCCGCCGCGCACGGTTGCGCGCCGCACGTGAGGGTCGGCAACAATGGCGGGATGGAATTCCTGATCCTGCTTTTCGGCGGCGCGATGATGGGCCTGGGCGGCGTGCTGGTGCGCCTGGCCGGCAACGTGGGCGTGGGGCCCTTCGGCAGCGCCTTCTGGCGCATGGCGCTGGCTTCCGTGGTGCTGGTGAGCTGGGCCCTGGCCGAGCGCTGGCATCGCACGCGGGTGCCCGCGGCGGCGGCCGACGCCGAGCTGGAGCCGGCGCTGGAACAACCCGCCCCCGTCGTGCCCGTGTGGTTCCGCGGCTGGTCGCGCACCGCGCTGATCGCGCTGGCCGGCACCATGTTCGCCGGCGACCTGATCCTCTACCACCTGGGCCTGTTCTGGACCACGGTGGCCAACGCCACGCTGGAGTCCAATCTGGCGCCGGTGGTGATCGCCGTCGCGCTGTGGGCGATGACCGGCATCGCCCCCAGCGGGGGCTTCCTGCTCGGCATGGGCGTGGCGCTGGCCGGGGCGATGCTGATGATCGGTGCCCACCTGAACCACGGCACCGCGCTGCTGGGAGATATCTGCGGCCTGAGTTCGGCCTTGTTCTACGCCGCCTACCAGCTCGGCGTGCAGCAGGCGCGCCAGCGCCTGCGCACCCTGCCGCTGATGGCCTGGGTGAGCTCGGGCGCCACGCTGGCGCTGCTGCCCTTCGCGCTGGCGCAGGGCCACATGCTGCCCACCGCGCCCATCGGCTGGCTGTGGCTGCTCGGGCTGGCGCTGGTGGTGCAGATCGGCGGCCAGGTGGTGGTGGCGCACGCCATCAAGCACCTGCACCCGGGCCTGGCCTCGGTGGGCCTGCTGATGCAGCCGGCCGCTGCCGCGGTGTACGCCTGGCTGATCCTGGGGCAGGCGATGGGGCCGCTGCAGATGGCCGGCGGGGCCGTGGCGCTGGCGGGGATCTACCTGGCGCGGCGGGCGGCTTGAAAAGGTCAAATGTGACAAATTGTTGGAACCCTGGGCTCGCGACCAAGTACACTCCCGGGGAAACAAATATTTCACGAATTCTTGGCATACTTTTCCAAGAATTGCCGGGAATCGTGATTTTGCGTGGGGCCGTCACGAAAACGAGCCTCTCGCAAAACGCGGTCAGGGGGCTGTGCGCATCGGGCCCGATGCCGCGCGTGTCGCCTCGTGCGCGAGGCGGGACCGCGCAACCCGGGTTCCGATGGGACATTCTCCCTTTTCCGTAGGTAACGCATGCGTTCACGAATCATCGTTTCCCGATCCCGCGCCTGGGTGCGCCGGGCCCTTGTGCCGGCCCTGGGTGGCTGCCTGGCGCTTTCCTCCTGCGGTGGCGGCGGCGGTTCTTCCGGCCCCTCCGAGAACGGCATCACTTCCGGCGGCCTGCCGGCGTCGAGCTTGCAGAGCATTCAACTGCCCTGGCAGACCTGGGAGCCGGGAACCCCGACGACCCCGCCGTCCACCACCGGCACGACCTACTACGTCAGCACGACGGGCAGCGACAGCAACAACGGCCTGAGCCCGCAGACCGCCTTCGCGACGCCCCAGAGGGCCGCCAGCGTGGTGCAGGCCGGCGACACGGTGCTGATCGCGGCCGGCACGTACCGCAGTTCCATCGACATGACCAACTATGCCAGCGGAACCGCCGGCAAGCCCATCACCTTCGGCAGCGACGGCAGCGGCCCGGTGATCATCGACGGCTCCACCCCGGTGAACGGCTGGACCCAGGTCAACGGCTCGGTGTGGCAGGCCACCGCCAGCTTCACCCCGGTGGCGGTGGTGGTGAACCAGGTGCCGCTGAGCCAGGTCGGCTCGGCCTCCGCGGTGACCCCGGGTTCGAACGCCTGGTCCCTGTCGGGCAACACCATCACCGCCGACTTCGGCAATTCGAGCCCCGGCCAGTCGGACATCGTGGTGCCCAGCAACAACGGCTCGCAGCAGGTGGTCTATTTCTACAACAACGACTACCTGGTGTTCAAAGGCCTGACGGTGCGCGGCAGCGGCGCGGCGGGGATCTGGGGCTACGGCAGCCACATCACGGTGCAGAACTGCCTGCTGGAATTCAACGCCAAGGCCGGCCTGAACTTCATGGCCAACTCCCAGAACGCCAATACCGACAACCAGGCGCTGTACAACTTCGTCTACCAGAACGTGTTGCTGAACTGGCCGCGGGGCAACAACCAGTTCGCCCAGAGCGGCGGCGGCTGGAGCGGCGGCCTGGCCTTCACCTACAGCCTGAACGGCGTGGCGCGGGGCAACGTCGTGTTCGACAACGGCGGCGAGGGCATCATCTCCTACGGCAGCAATTCCGGAAGCCCGGCGACCGGCGGCACCCTGTTCGAGCAGAACGTGGCCTTCGACAACTGGTCGGTCAACATGTATTTCGACAACCAGCCCAATGACGTCGCGCGCCAGAACATCCTGTTCGACCACCCGATCCAGGAGTCGCAGCTGTTCTACCCGTCCAGTTCGGGCAACTGGAGTTCGGGCCCGCCGCAGAAGTACACCGTGTGCCTGATGCTGGCCGACGAGTACAACTCCTCCGGCGGCAGCGCCAACCTGGCCAACACCCAGGTCTACGACAACCTGATGGCGGGCTGCCGCATCGGCATCAACGAGTACGCCGAGGGAACTCCCACGCAGAGCCAGCACAGTCTGAGGAACACCCTGATCGCCAACAACACGATCATCCTGCCGCCGACCACGCCGGCCAACACCTTCACCGCGGGCATCCATCTGCTGGACAACACCGGCACGGCCGACTCCGGCACGGTGATCGCGAACAACCTGGTCTACGGCTTCGACAACACCGAGCCGGTGGTGCAGCTCGACGGCCCGCTCAGCCACTACAGCGGCGTGACC
>JAJZGE010000487.1 GCA_021798675.1 Pseudomonadota bacterium
GATAGCAACGTGGCGGCCATCGGCCGCCACGTTGGGGGTCGCTCAGAGATCGCTTCAGGCCTTGGCGGCCGGACGCTGGTTGGAGCGGCGTCGCTGGTTGCCGGCGGCGTGATCGCCGCGGCCGGCGGGTGCGGCATAGCCGTTCGGCCGGGCCGAAGTGGACGTCTTGCCCTGGCGCGGCTGGCGCTGCGGCGCGCGCTGCTGCGGACGCTGTACCGGACGCGGCGCGCCGGCATCCAGCCGCAGCGGGTGCGAGGGCTCGTAGCCGGCCACCGGGGTGATCGCGATGTCCTGGTTCAGCAGCTTGCGGATGTCGCGCAGCAGACCGGACTCGTCGTGGCTGACCAGCGACACGGCCAGACCCTCGGAGCCGGCGCGGCCGGTGCGGCCGATGCGATGCACGTAATCCTCGGCGACCATCGGCAGGTCGAAGTTGATCACGATCGGCAGCTGGTCGATGTCGATGCCGCGGGCGGCGATGTCGGTGGCCACCAGCACGGTGACGCGGCCGCTCTTGAAGTCGCTGAGCGCGCGGGTGCGCGCGTTCTGGCTCTTGTTGCCGTGGATCGCGGCGGTGCGCAGGCCCGACGCGTTGAGGTAGGTCACCAGCTTGTCGGCGCCGTGCTTGGTGCGGCTGAACACCAGCGACTGCCGGCGGCTGTCCACCGACAGCAGATGCAGCAGCAGATCGCGCTTGCGCGCGGCGTCGACCGGGTGCACCTGATGGCTGACCAGGGTGGCCACCGCATTCGGCGTGTCCACCGAGATCTCGCGCGGGTTGTGCATGAACTCCAGCGCCAGCGTCTTGATCGCCGGCGGAAAGGTGGCCGAGAACAGCAGCGTCTGCCGCTTCTTCGGCACCGCGGCGAGGATGCGCTTGAGCGCCGGCAGGAAGCCCATGTCGAGCATGCGGTCGGCTTCGTCCAGGATCAGCGTCTCGACGCCGGACAGGTCCAGCGTGCGCTGCTGCATGTGATCCATCAGCCGGCCCGGGGTGGCGATGACGATGTCGACGCCGCGGCGCAGGGCGTTGATCTGCGGGCCCATGCTGACGCCGCCGAAGATGGTGGTGGCGCTTACCTGCAGGTGCTTGCCGTAGTCGCGCAGGTTCTCGTGCACCTGGGCAGCGAGCTCGCGCGTCGGGGTAAGAATGAGCGCGCGCGGACGGCGGGTCATGGTCTGGCCGCTGGTCGAGAGCTTCTGCAGCAGCGGCAGCGCGAACGCGGCGGTCTTGCCGGTGCCGGTCTGCGCGGCGGCGAGCAGGTCGTGACCGGCCACGGCGGGCGGAATCGCGGCGAGCTGGATCGGGGTGGGCTGGGTGTAGCCGTAATCGGCAAGCGCACGCAACAACGCGGGCGCGAGGCCCAGCGAATCGAAAGACATGAAGACACTCCTGAGCAACCCGGAGTGTTGATACCGTGTTGCGGACTAAGGGGAAGAGGCGGCAGTGCGCCGCAGCGGTCAGAATGACTGCGCGGCGGAGTATAGCGGTTCAACGCGGGCCGCGTCAGCTTTTGTCGCCGGCCAGACTGAACGGCGGCGTCGGCGACGGCCGTTCCATGCGGCATGGCGCGTTTGGCGCAGGTCGCGTTTACGATAGCGACCGTACCCTTCGCTGCGAGGAAAAGCCTGATGTCGCTGCTTGCACCCCTGCGGCAACTCGACACTGCCCAGCGGCATACCGTGCTGGCCAGCTTTCTGGGATGGACGCTGGATGCGTTCGATTTTTTCCTGCTGGTGTTCGTGCTCGGCGATATCGCCAGCGACTTTCATGTGCACAAGACTGCGGTCACCTTCGCCATCCTGCTGACGCTGGCGGCACGCCCGCTGGGCGCGCTGCTGTTCGGGCGACTGGCCGATCGTTTCGGTCGCCGGCCGGTGCTGATGATCGACGTGCTGCTGTTCTCGGTGCTGGAGCTGGCCTGCGCCTTCGCCCCGTCGCTGACCGTGCTGCTGGCGCTGCGCTTCGCCTTCGGCATCGCGATGGGCGGCGAGTGGGGCATCGGCGCCTCGCTGGCGCTGGAGAGCGTGCCGCCCGCCTCGCGCGGGATGGTCTCGGGCCTGCTGCAGAGCGGCTATCCGTGCGGCTATTTCCTGGGTGCGATCGTCTACTGGACGGTATTCGACGTATTCGGCCTCGGCTGGCGCGCGATGTTCGTCGCCGGCGCGGCGCCGGCGCTGCTGGTGCTGTACGTGCGCGCCAGGGTGCCGGAGTCGCCGGTGTGGCAGGCCCGGCGCCAGGCCGGCCCGCGACCCGGCGTGCTGGTGTCAATGCGCGGCCAGTGGAAGCGGCTGCTATACATGATGCTGCTGATGGCGGCGTTCAACATGTTCAGCCACGGCTCGCAGGACATGTATCCGACCTTCCTGACATCGCAGCTGCATCTGCCGGTCGCCACGGTGACCATCCTGACCATGCTGCTGAATGCCGGCGCGATCGTCGGCGGGCTGACCTTCGGCGCATGGTCGGAGCGGGTCGGCCGGCGCCGCGCCATGATCGTGGCCGCATTGCTGGCGCTGCCGTGCATTCCGCTGTGGGCCAACGGCGGCTCGCTGCTGCTGCTGGGGCTGGGCGCGTTCCTGATCCAGGTGATGGTGCAGGGCGCCTGGGGCGTGGTGCCGACCTATCTCAACGAGCTTTCGTCCGACGACGTGCGCGGCACCCTGCCGGGCTTCGCCTACCAGCTGGGCAACCTGCTGGCGGCCGGTACGGCGACGGTGCAATCGTGGCTGGCCGAGCAGCACGGTGGCGATTACGCGATGGTGATGGCCATCTGGATGGCTGCGGTGGCCGTGTTGCTGGCGCTGCTCGCGTGGCTGGGGCCGGAGGTGCGCGGAATCGGCTTCGGCACGCCGCCCTCCTGATAGAATGGCGGTTTTGCTATCCACCACGAGACGCGCAATGAAAGCTGGCAAGGACAAGGTCATCTCCCTCCACTACACCTTGACGGTGGACGGCGAGCCGGTGGAAAGCTCG
>JAJZGE010000488.1 GCA_021798675.1 Pseudomonadota bacterium
TACATCGCGTCCGACGGTCATGCCCTGCCGCTGCTCGCCGTGCGCGGCGTGGTCGACGGCAATGGCCACACCATCAAGCGCTACGAGGTGAAGAGCGGTCCCGGCGAATACCAGCCGGCGGTGCGCCTGGTGACCTGGGCGATGCAACAGGTGGCGCTCTACGGCACGGCGCATTCGCTCGGCGACTCCAGCCTCGCCTCGCTGCATGCCGCCGGCAAGACCGGTACCAGCAACGGCTTGCGCGACAGCTGGTTCGCCGGCTTCACCGGCGACCGCCTCGGTGTGTTCTGGATGGGGCGCGACGACAACAAGCCGGCACACCTGTTCGGCGCCAGCGGTGCGCTGCGCGCGTGGCACAACCTGTTCGCCAAGCTGCCCACCCGGCCACTGTCCGCCGCCCCCGGCGACGGCCTGCAGATGGCGTGGATCAACCCCGCCGACGGCAAGCCCACCGAGTCGCAGTGCACGGGCGCGAAACAGGTGCCGGTGGTTGCCGGCTCGCTGTCGGGCGATGTCGAGGGCTGCGGCTTCTGGCAGACGCTGTTCGGCGGCGGCCCGTCGCCATCGTCCTCCAGCGCCGCACCCGTCACTCCCGCCGTCGCGCCCGCGGCGGTGCAAGTCCCCTCCAGCGGAAACTGACATGAGTACCGTTCTTCGTCCCCTGCGCACCTGGGCCTTGCCGCTGACGGCGACCTTGCTGGCGGCCTGCGCCAGCCAGGCACCGGTCGAGACGCCTGTGCGTCCCGCGCTGTCCCCCGCCGGCATGGTCGCGGCGATCCGTGCCGCGGGCGAGCACGAAAAGTCGGTGATCGCGGTGCGGCCGCTCACCGATCCGGGCATTGCCGCGTGGCAGCAAGCCGCCGACGCCAGTATGCAGGCCGGCCACTATGGCGCGGCCGCGGCCACGCTCGACCAGGCGCTCAAGCGCAGCCCGGATTCGCCCGACCTGCTGCAGGACCGCGCCGAAGTGGCGGTGTACCAGCACCACTTCGCATTGGCGCGAAAGCTCGCCCAGCGCTCGTGGTCGCTGGGTCCCAAGCTCGGCCCCCTGTGTGCCCGCAACTGGGAAACCATCGCGCAGCTGCGCCTGGAAGCGGGTGACGCCAATGGCGCCGATACCGCGCAGAAATGGGTGGCGAAGTGCCACGTGCAGGGCATCAACCGCTTCTGACCCGCCGCCACGGCGCCGCCATTTCCATTTTCCGCTGCTCAAACGTCTAAGCCATGACAGACCGGTCATGCGGCCAGGATGGTGCACGTTGCCGGGCTGTCCGATCCCGTGGCGAAAACAGGATCGTGGTTTCCAGGAGTGGTACGCATGCCTGCCCTGTAGGGCATGCGGGTTTGCGCGGGAGGGCGCGAGTGCCTGCAGGATGGCACTGTCCCGGCAACCAGGCAGCACCCCCATGCTGCCCCGGTTGCCGGGACACCTCGCAACGGCCGGCGTCTGCCGCGAGACCGGTTTGCCCGGCGCAAGGGCCGGGCCATACTGCACGGATGATGGATACCGACGACACGACGCCCGCTGGCGTGGCCTCGCTGCTGGGCGGCGATGGCCCGTTTGCCCGCGAGCTGCCGAACTTCGCGCCGCGCGCGGCGCAGCAGGCGATGGCCGCGGCGGTGGCCGAAGCCATCTTCGGGCGCGAGACGCTGGTCGCCGAAGCCGGCACCGGCACGGGCAAGACCTACGCCTACCTGGTGCCCGCGTTGCGCTCGGGCGAGCGCGTGATCGTCTCCACGGGCACCAAGGCACTGCAGGACCAGCTCTACTTCCGCGACCTGCCGAAGGTGCGCTCGGTGCTGGACGCGCGCATCAAGACCGCGCTGCTGAAGGGTCGCGCGAACTACCTCTGCCTGTACCGGCTCGACCAGACGGTGCGCGAGGGTGCGAGTTTCGACAAGGTGCAGGCCGCGCAGCTGGCGACGATACGCGCGTGGTCGGCACGCACGCGCCGCGGCGACCGTATGGAGCTGGCCGAGGTGCCGGAGGAGTCGCCGCTGTGGCCGCGCGTCACCTCCACGCCGGAGAACTGCCTGGGCATGGAGTGCCCGTTCCACGACGACTGCCACGTCGTGAAGGCGCGCCGCGAGGCGCAGGAAGCCGACCTGGTAGTGGTCAACCACCACCTGCTGTTCGCTGACCTCGCACTCAAGCAGGAGGGCTTCGGCGAGATCCTGCCGGGCGCAGCGGCCTTCATCCTCGACGAGGCGCACCAGGTACCCGAGCTGGCCGGGCAGTTCTTCTCGCAGAGCGTGAGCGCGCGCCAGCTCGGCGACCTCGCGCAGGACAGCCTGCGTGAATGCAGCGGCGTCACCGGCGCCATCGGCCTGTTGCTGGAGCCCATCGAAGCGTTGCAGGATGCGTTGCGCAAGCTGCGCCTGGCGATGGAGCTGCTGCCGCCGCGCGGCGCGTTCGCCGCATTGGAAGCGTCGGCCGCAGTGCGTGAAGGCCTGCACGAAACGGCCGGACTGCTGGCCACGCTGGCCGACCTGCTCGCTTCACAGGCCGAGCGCTCGCGTGGTTTCGCCAACGCCCATGAGCGTGCCGCGATGCTGGCCGACCGGCTGGAACGCATCCTCGAACAGGCATCCGGGCGCGACGTGCGCTGGTATGAACTCTTTCCGCGCGGCTTCGCCCTGCACGCCACGCCGCTGGATCTTGCCGCGCCGCTGCGCACGATGCGCGAACGCAGCCAGGCGGCATGGATATTCACCTCGGCCACGCTGTCGGTGGCTGGAAAATTCGAGCACTTCGCGCGCCAGCTCGGGCTGGACGAGCCGCGGGCGGTGCTGCTGGAAAGCCCGTTCGACTATGCGCAACAGGCGTTGTGCTACCTGCCGGATGGCCTACCCGATCCCGCCGCACGCGACTACACCGAACGCGTGCTCGACGCCGTGCTGCCGGTGCTGCAGGCGTCGAACGGGCGCGCCTTCCTGCTGTTCACTTCACATCGCGCGCTGCGTCGCGCTGCCGAG
>JAJZGE010000489.1 GCA_021798675.1 Pseudomonadota bacterium
TGTTTGCCGCCAGCCGGGACGGCCGACGCTACGACGGCGCAACCATCGAGACCGCCGACCTGGCGGAACCCGATGCGCTGCCAGCCCTGCTCGACCGCGTTCGTCCCGAGGTGATCGTCAACGCCGCCGCCTACACGGCGGTGGACCGGGCCGAGCAGGAGGAAGCGCTGGCCACGCGCGTCAACGGCGAGGCGGCCGGCGTGCTCGGGCGCTGGGCTGCCGCGCACGGCGCACTGTTGGTCCACTACTCCACCGATTACGTGTTCGACGGCGCAGCCAGCGCGCCCTACCCCGTGGACGCGCCCACCGCACCGCTGGGCGCCTACGGTCGCAGCAAGCTGGCCGGCGAGCTCGCCCTGCGCGACAGCGGCGCGGCGCACTTCATCTTCCGCACCGCCTGGGTGTATGCGCCGCATGGCCACAACTTCCTGCGCACCATGCTGCGCGTGGGCGCCGAGCGCGACGAGCTGCGCGTGGTGGCCGACCAGGTCGGCGCGCCCACGTCCACCGCGCTGATCGTGGACGGCACGCTGGCCGCACTGGACGCGTGGCGAGCCGCTGATGCCTCGCAACGCCGTACGCTGGAAGGCACGCACCACCTGGTCGCCAGCGGCCACACCAGCTGGCATGGCTTCGCCACCGCGATCTTCGAAGCGGCGCGCGCCCGCGGCCTGCTGCCGCGCTTACCGCGCGTGGCGGCCATCACCACCGCCGACTACCCCACGCCAGCCAGGCGCCCGGCGTGGTCGGTGCTGGACAACTCGGGTTTCGCCAAACGCTTCGGCTATGCTTTGCCGGATTGGCAAGATGGCTTGCAGGACGTGCTGGACACGCTGTCGCACCAGCCCGCCTGACGCCTGCAGGAGCGCATCCCGTGCGCGATGAACCCTTCGCGAAAGGCTCGCGCACAGGGAGCGCTCCCGCATAGCGAGCCGTGACGCCGCGGGCCAACGCACTCTCGCAGGAAGATCCACCATGCTCATTCCCCTGATCCTGAGCGGCGGCAGCGGTACCCGCCTGTGGCCCGTGTCGCGCCGGAACCTGCCCAAGCAGTTCCTCTCGCTGGCCGGCCACGGCACGCTGTTCCAGCAGACCGTGGCGCGCACCCGTGCGCTGCCCGGCGTGGCCGCACCCATCGTGGTGGCCAGCGAGGACCACCGCTTCCTCGCCGCCGAGCAGTTGCGCGAAGCCGGTGTCGACGACGGCACCGTGGTGCTCGAGCCACTGGCGCGCAACACCGCCCCGGCGATCGCGCTGGGTGCGCTGGAGGCGCTGAAGCGCGATGCCGATGCGGTGCTGCTGGTGCTGCCGGCCGATCACCTGATCGCCGATACCGCCGCCTTCGTCGATGCCGTGCAGCGCTCGCTGCCGACCGCCCGGCAGGGCTGGCTGGTCACCTTCGGCATCCGCCCGGACCGTGCCGAAACCGGCTTCGGCTATATCCTCCGCGGGGAATCCATCGGCGAGGGCACGTTCCGCGTCGAGCGCTTCGTGGAGAAGCCCGACCTGGCCACCGCCGAGGGCTATCTTGCCGACGGCGGCTACGACTGGAACTCCGGCATGTTCCTGTTCCGCGCCGACCGCTACCTGGAGGAGCTCGGCGCCCATGCGCCGACGATGCTGGCGGCCGTCCGCGCGGCGCACGCTGCCGCGCAAGCCGACCTCGACTTCGTGCGCGTGGACAAGGCGCTGTTCGCCCAGGTGCCGGAAGACTCCATCGACTACGCGGTGATGGAAAAGACCGCGCGCGCCGCGGTGATCCCGGTGAGCTGCGGCTGGAGCGACATCGGCTCGTGGTCGGCGCTGTGGCTGGCCGGCACGCGCGACGCCGACGGCAACCTGCGCGAAGGCGATACGCTGGCGGTGAACACGCACAACTCCCTGCTGCGCTCGCACGGCCGCCACCTCGTCGCCACCGTCGGCGTGTCGGACCTGGTCGTGGTCACCACGCCCGATGCCACCCTGGTGGCGCATCGTGACGCCGCGCAGGACGTCAAGAAGATCGTCGACCAGCTCAAGGCCAACGGTCGCAGCGAGCATTCCTTCCACCGCGTGGTGCACCGCCCCTGGGGCAGCTACGACTCGCTGGAGGCCGGCGAGCGTTTCCAGGTGAAGCGCATCGTGGTGAAGCCGGGCGCCAGCCTCAGCCTGCAGATGCACCACCATCGCGCCGAACACTGGATCGTGGTCTCCGGCACCGCCGAGGTGACTTGCGACGACAAGGTCTACCTGCTCGGCGAAAACCAGAGCACCTACATCCCGCTGGGCAGCACGCATCGCCTGCGCAACCCCGGCAAGGTGCCGGTGGAGCTGATCGAGGTGCAGTCCGGCAGCTACCTGGGCGAGGACGACATCGTGCGCTACGACGACGTGTACGGGCGCGCCTGAGCGCTCGTCCCGGCTACCGCTTGCGCTGCCTCAGGTTACGCCGCAGGCGGTACTCGTCCCGCGCCACGTACACCGCCGCGCCCAGCACCATCAGCGCCAGCACGTACCAGGTGATCAGGTAGTTGAGGTGGTGGTTCGGGAAATGGATCACCGTCATGCCGCCGCGCGGCCATGCCGCTGAATCTACGCCGGCATCCGCATCGACGAAGTACGGCGCCACGTCGGTGAGGCCGCGCGCCTTGGCGATGGCCGCGACGTCGCGGGTGTACCAGGTGTCGGTGGCCGGGTCGTTGTGGCGGAACAGCGCGGAGGGCTCGCTGATACGCAGCAGGCCGGTGACAGTAACTTCACCCGGCGGCGGCGGCGGGCAATGCCCCTTGAAGTCGCACCAGCCGTCCGGCGCGAAGCCGCGGTTGACCAGCACGATGCTGCCGTCGTCGCGGCGCAGCGGCGTGAGTATCCAGTAGCCGGAACCGGCCGCGGTGGCGGTCCACACCCGCGTCTGGCGCCCGTCCATCCACTGGCCGTGGAGCCGCACGCGCAGGTACTCGTCGTTGGCCGGGGTGACGCCGGCCCAGTCCGCCCGCC
>JAJZGE010000490.1 GCA_021798675.1 Pseudomonadota bacterium
CGACCACCACCACGAACTGCCGCCAGGTTCGCCGGCACCGATACGCGGTCGATCGCCGCCACCTGCGCGCCCGCGCCGAGCGCGGCCTGTACCACCGCCGCGCCCAGCGTACCGAAGGCACCGGTCACCACGATGCGTTGTTTGTCAAGGCGCATGTCCGTCACTCCTTATCAGCGGGATTCGTCGAGCATAACCGGCGCAACGCGCGCACGTCGCCATGCGGCCAGCACCGCCGCCGCGATCGCCACGTTGAGCGCCAGCCACAACCAGGTTGCCGGGTTTTCGCCCAGCTCCAGCGCCACCACCGCGCCGCCCAGCACGGGCAGCCAAGAGGCAAGGAATAGCTCTTCGCGCGAAGGCATGCGCCGCCGCTGGTCCAGCCACGCGGTCAGCGCATAGCCGGCGCAGGGCAAGGCGAACAGCCCCAGCGGAAAGTCGCGGTAGCGGCCATCGAACACCAGCAGCAGCCCGTACAGCGCCAGCACGAACAGCCACGCGCTGCGCAATCGTCCCGCCGGCGCGGGCTTGAACGGCGCGCCGGCCAGCCGTCCCGCCAGCCAACTCGCCAGCCGCAACGCGGTGAACAGCGCGGCCAGGCAGGCGGCGATCGAAATCGACCATTCCCAGGCATCGCGACAGGCGTAGACCATCTGCCGCACTTGCCACGCCAGCGCGGTGCCGCTGGCGAAACCGGCCAGCCCCAGCGCCAGCCAGCCGCGCCCGCGCTGCCAGCGCCGACGGCGCAGTCCCGCCGGCACGAACAAGCCGGCGCCGAGCGCACCAGCCAGCCAGCCCAGCCACCAGCGCGGGATTTCGACCACCGGCCCCTGCATCGGGAACTTGGGTCGCGCGTGCACGTCGAAGATGCCCCAGTAGCCGCCCACCGTGCCCTCCTGCGCGCGCTTCCACGGCTGGTCGAAGGCTTCGATCACGTTGTACGGCATATGCACGCTGGCGGCATAACGCAGGAACTCTCGCAGGTAGCGTGCCTCGTTCACCACGCTGGCACTGGCACCGCGGCGCGGCCGGCCCTCGCTGGGCCAGCCGGTCTCGCCGATCATCACGCGCTTGCCGGGAAACGCCCGGGTCACCCGCGCGTAGACGTTCTCCACATGCTGCACCGCGCGCTCCGGCGGTACCGGTCGGTCCTCCCAGTACGGCAGGATGTGGATGGTGATGTAGTCCACCGCAGCGGCCAGCTTCGGATGGCGCAGCCAGAACTCCCACACGTCGGCGTAGCTCACCGGGATCGATGGCGGCAACGCCGCGCGCACCTCGCGGATGTAGCCGGCCAGCTCGGCTTCGGTCAGCTCGCCGCGCAGCAGCACCTCGTTGCCCACGATCACGCCGCGCAGCACCTGCGGGTACTTGCGCGCGGTGGCGATGCCCAGCGCCACCTGCCGCGCGTTCGCCCTGGCGTCACCGTCCAGCCAGATCCCCATCAGCACCTGCATGTGGTGGCGCGCGGCGATCTCCGGCACCGCCGACAGCCCCTGCCCCTGCGAGTACGTACGCACGCAGTCGAAACGCTGGGACAACGCGCTCAGGTCGGCGTCGATGCGTTGCGGGCTCACGAACGCGTTGGGGTCGAGCGGCGTTTCGCCCGGCTTGCGGAACGGCGCATAGGACACGCAGGCGATGCGCGCCGAAGGCGCATCGGGCAACTGCACCGGCCGGCCCGCCGCCCACCACCAGGCCGCACCCGCCAGCGCAAGCAGTGCAAGCATCAGCCAGGCGACGAGGCGACGTCCGCGGGACGAGGGCGAAAACGACATGCGGGCCTGCAACGGGCGGGAGTGAAGTGCGCCAGATTATCAGGCAAGCGTGCCGCTCCGGCGGGTGCGTGCGAAGGCGTATTCAGGCGCGTCCGCTACAATCCGTTGCGGGGGATCAGTCAGGAGTTTCGATGTTCGCAAAGGCCAGGTTCCGGCGCCATTCCCTCACCGTGCTGCTCGCAGCCTGCAGTCTGTTCGCGGCGCTCGGCGCGCGCGCGGACAGCGCGGCGATCGACGCCCAACGCGCCGCGTTCAGGCAGGCCTGGGCGGCCGCCTTGCAAGGCGGCGACGGCTGGCGCGCATGGGATGCGCAGCTGCGCGACTATCCGCTTTATCCCTACCTGCCCGCCGCCGCGCTGGAACACGACATCCGGCAGGTCGACCTGCCCACGGTGCAGGCCTACATCGCGCAGTATCCCGGCCTGATCCCCGCGCAGGACCTGCGCCGCGATTTCCTGCTGGAGCTGGCACGGCGGCAGGACTGGAACGGCTTCCTCGCGCTGTACCGGCCCGGCACTAACCTCACGCTCGCCTGCGATGCCGTGCAGGCGCGCATGGCCAGCGACGCGAAGCTCGATTTCGAGCGCGACCTCGCGCCGCTGTGGGCCAAGCCGGAGTTGCCCAGGGCCTGCGATCCCGTGCTGCAGGCGGCACGCGAACAGGGCCTGCTGACCACGCCGCGCCTGTGGTCGCGCATCATGCGCGCCGCCGAGGCCGGCCGCGAAGGCACCATCACCGCGCTGGCCAAATGGTTGCCCGCATCGCAAAACCCGCAAGCGCAGTGGCTGGCGCAGGCGCTGCGCGATCCGCAGTCGGCACTGCTCGCCGCGCGTGACTGGCCCGACACCGCGCGGGCGCGCGTTGCCGTCATGCTGGCGCTGCAGCGACGCGCCCGACGCGATACCGACAGCGCCGACGCGGCATGGCAGCGCTTGCGCGGGCGATTCCGCTTCAGCATCGACCAGCGTGAGGCGATCGAGCGCACGTTGGCGATCTTCCATGCCGCCGACTATGACCCGGACGCGCAGCAGCAGTTGCTCGCCCTGCCCGCAGCCGCACAGACCGCCACCACCCGCGAGTGGCGCGTGCGGGTCGCGCTGGCAGCGCAGGACTGGCCGGCCGTGCTGGCCGGCATCGCGGCGATGCCGGCGGACCAGCAGCAGCAGGAGGAGTGGCGCTGGTTCCGCGCCCGTG
>JAJZGE010000491.1 GCA_021798675.1 Pseudomonadota bacterium
TTCCGATCTCGACGCGCGCTGCTCCACCGCGCGCTGGAGTATGAGATTCACCAACCGGATGACGGGAGCCTCGGAGGCCAGATCGCGCAGGTGCTCGACGTCGTCCTCCTCGGCGGCGCTGCCGTCGAGGTTCTCCACGATGGTGCCCATCGCCGAGCGGCCGCTGCCGTAATAGCGCTCGATCAGGCCGTCAATCTCCGAACGCAGCCCCACGCGCAGTGCCACCGGGCGGCCGGCGGCGAGCTCCATCGCGTGGCGCGGATACGGGTCGGCCGGATCGGCCACGATCAGCGCCAGTCCGTCCGCTTCGTCCTGCACCGGCACCACGTGCTGCTGCTTGAGAAAACGCAGCGACACGTCGAGGTCGGCCGGCGGCAGCTCCGGCGCGTCGCGCGCGGCCAGCAGCGGCACCTGCAGCAGTTCGGCCCACGCCTCGGCCAGATCGCGCTCGGAGACCAGGCCCAGCCGGGCCATCAGGGTGGTCAGCGTGCCCTCGGCGGATTCCTCGTGCAGGCGCCGCGCGCGCGCCAGATCGGTGTCTTTCAGGCGACCGCGCGCGACCAGCAGGGCGCAGACCTCCGCTTCGCGGTCGTCCACGGCCTTGTCTGCCCCGCCCGCCGCCGGCTCGATGACTGCCGACATTGCTCACCTCGCTCGATGCATGCGATGGCCGTTCGCGTCCCCGGCAGCGCCGCGCCAATCGCCATAGTTAGCACATTGACTGGCGCTCGACGAGGGACCCTCAACCGGACGCAGGATTCCGTTCAGACGGCATGCGGCGTCAGCTTTGATTGTGATGCACGACGCGGGCCCACAGGGCGTCCGTGGCCTAGGAAAATTTCGCACTGGCGAAGCGGCTGCAGAGGATTTCAGCGCGCCGGTCGGCGCCTGCCTGGACAGGGGGCACGATCATGCGCCCGGGCGGCGCACCCGGTGGCAAGCGCGCGGCCCTCTGGGACAATGGCCTCTCTGCGAACCGGACCAGACCATGCAACTGCTCGATATCGGCGTCAATCTCGGCCATGAATCGTTCCAGCATGACCTCGCGGGCGTGTTGCAGCGGGCGCAGGCGCACGGGGTGAGCCGGATGATCGTCACCGGCGCCTCGCGCGACGGCAGCGCGCACGCGCTGGCGCTCGCCAGGGCGCATCCGGGCACGCTGTACGCCACTGCCGGCGTGCACCCGCATCACGCGGTGGATTACGACGACGCCACTGACGCGCGGCTGCGCGAACTGGCGCAGGATCCGGCCGTGCGCGCGGTGGGCGAGACCGGGCTGGACTACCACCGCAACTACTCGCCGCGCGAAGCGCAGCTGCAGGCGTTCGAGCGCCAGCTGCAGATCGCGGTGGATCTGCGCATGCCGCTGTTCCTGCACCAGCGCGATGCGCACGCGGATTTCATCGCGTTGTTGCGGCGCTATCGCGCGCGGGTGCCGGCCGCGGTGGTGCACTGCTTTACCGACACCGGCGCGGCGCTGCGCGACTACCTGGCGCTGGACTGCCACATCGGCATCACCGGCTGGATCTGTGACGAGCGCCGCGGCCTCCACTTGCGCGAGCTGGTGCGCGAGATTCCGGCCAACCGGCTGATGCTGGAAACCGATGCGCCCTACCTGCTGCCGCGCAGCGTGCGGCCGCCACCGGCGCACCGGCGCAACGAGCCGATGTACCTGAAGCACATCTGCGAGGAGATCGCCCGTGACCGCGGCGAACCGGCCGCGGTCACCGCGGCCAACAGCACGGCGACTGCCGCGGCGTTTTTCGGGTTGGCGTGACAACGGCGCGGCGGCGCCGGGCTCAACTTTCCTGCGCAGCCTCGCGATCGTACGGGCTGGCCCGGCCATCGGCCGAATAGCGCTTGTACTGCCACTGATACTGCGCCAGGGCCAGCTCGACGCAGGACTGCACGCCGCGGTTGAGCGCGGTGCAGGCGACGCCCAGATCCGCGTCGAGCAGGCCCGCCGGCGCGGGCAGCAGGTGGATGCGATAGCCGGCGCCGCGCGGCAGGCGTTCGGCAAAGGCAAACAGCACGGTGGCGCCGGTGCGCGCGGCCAGCCGCGGCAGCAGCACCATGGTCAGCGCCTCGCGACCGAAGAACGGCGCGAACTGGCCCTCGCCCGCACGCGGCTTCTGGTCCGGCAGGATGCCGACCGTGCCGCCGGTGGCCAGCCGCTTGTACAGCGTGCGCACGCCGGCGCCGTCGGCGCGCACCTGCTCCGGCGCCAGAGCGCCGCGCACCTTGCGCAGCAGACCCTCGATCGCGGCGATGCGCGGCGCGCGATAGAGGATCGCCATCGGCGTCTTGCGGCACAGCCAGTGGTTGAGCAGCTCCCAGCAGCCCAGATGCGGGGCGGCGATGATCACGCCCCGGCCCGCCGCCAGCGCGGCATCCAGCAGCGCCTCGCCGCGCACCTCGCGGATCAGCCCCAGCGCACGCTCGGCGCCGCCGCCCCAGACCTTGGCCAGCTCGACCACCGACTTGCCGCTCTCGATCATCACCTCACGCAGCAGCCGCGCCTGCGCCGCGTCGTCCAGCTGTGGCTGCGCGAGGCGCAGGTTCACCGCAGTGTTCTGCACGGTGCGCCCGCGCCGCCACAGCACCAGCCGGCCCAGACCGCTGCCGAGGGCATGCAGCGCGCGCAGCGGCATTCGGCCGGCCAACCGCAGGCACAGGTAAAGCAGGTAGATGTCGGCACGCATCCGGCCAGTTTACGGGAGCCGGCCGGCGACGCGAACGCGGCGGCGGCGCGCGGGCGCTTTCGCCGCCGGGGCGAGCGCCCTAAGCTGATCGCCACCGTGTCGCGAGGCGCAGCATGATCGCCCTGATCCAGCGTGTACTCTCCGCCCGCGTCGAGGTCGACGCCGAGACCGTGGGCGCGATCGGACCCGGACTGCTGGCGCTGGTGGCGGTGCAGCCGGATGACGGTGAACCCCAGGCGCGTCGCATGCTCGAACGGCTGCTCGGC
>JAJZGE010000007.1 GCA_021798675.1 Pseudomonadota bacterium
GCGTGGCGGAGTGGTGAGCGCGATGGCCGAGCGCTACGCCAGCTACCCCAGCCTGCAGGGCCGCAGCGTACTCATCACCGGCGGCGCCAGCGGTATCGGCGCCGCCTTCGTCGAGCACTTCGCGCGACAGGGTGCCAGGGTAGCCTTCCTCGACATCGACGAGAGCGGGGCGCAGTCCGTGCTCGACAGCCTGAAGGAGGTGGCGCATACGCCGCTATTCCTGCGCTGCGACCTCACCGACCTCGACGCGCTGCGCGGCGCCATCGCCAAGGCGCGCGCGCACATCGGCCCGATCGCCGTGCTGGTCAACAACGCCGCTAACGACGCGCGCCACGTGCTGGCCGAGGTGGATGCCGCGATGTTCGAGCGCAACGTGGCGGTGAACCTGCGCCACCAGGTGTTCGCCACGCAGGCGGTGATTCCCGACATGCAGCAGCTCGGCGGCGGCTCCATCGTCTGCCTCGGTTCCACTGGCTGGATGAAGAAGAACGGCGGCTACCCGCTGTACGCGATGGCCAAGGCCGCGGTGCACGGCTTCGTCAACGGCATGGCGCGCGAACTGGGACGGCAGAACATCCGCATCAACGCGCTGGTGCCCGGCTGGGCGATCACCGAGAAGCAGCGCGCCCTGTGGCTGGACGCCGAAGGCGAAGCCGAGATCGCCCGCGTGCAATGCCTGCCGGGCTATCTGATGGCCGACGATCTGGCGCGCATGGCGCTGTTCCTCGCCGCCGACGACAGCCGCATGTGCACCGGGCAGGACTTCATCGTGGATGGCGGCTGGGTATGAGCACAGCAGTGCAAGCGGCCCTGCAAGTCGCGCTCGATGCACGCAACACGCTGGGCGAGGGCATCACCTGGTGCGAGCGCACGCAGGCGCTGTACTGGACGGACATCCCCGCGTGCACGCTATGGCGCCACTCGCCTGCCAGCGGCGACACGCGGCAATGGCAGCTGCCCGAGCGCCTCGCTTCCTTCGCGCTGTGCGAGGCGGAGGGCTGGCTGCTGCTGGCACTGGCCTCGCGGCTGGCGTTCTTCCGGATCGAAGACGGTGCGCTGCATCCGCTGTACGACATCGAACCCGGCCTGCCCACCCGCTGCAACGACGGCGCCTGCGACCGCCAGGGCCGCTTCGTGTTCGGCACCCTGCACGAGCCAGCCGATGGCGGCACCCGGCAACCGATCGGCGGCTTCTGGCGCTTGAACGCCGACCTCACGCTGGAAAAGCTGCCGCTGGAAGGCGTGGCGATCAGCAACAGCCTCGCTTTCAGCCCCGCCGGCAACACGCTGTACTACTGCGACTCGCTGACGCGCACGATCCGCTGCTGCGAGTACGGCGACACCCTTTCCAACGCCCGCGACTTCGCCGACTTGCGCGGCACCGCGGGCGAGCCGGACGGCTCCTGCGTCGACGTCGAGGGCGGCCTGTGGAACGCGCAATGGGGCCTCGGCCGGGTGGTGCGCTACCGCGCCGACGGCAGCCAGGATCGCATCCTGCCGCTGCCCGCCAGCCAACCCACACGGCCGGCCTTCGGCGGCGCCGCGCTGGACACGCTGTACGTCACCAGCGCGCGCGACGGCCTGGGTGCCGATGCGCTGGCGCAGCAGCCGCTGGCCGGCGCACTGTTCGCCGCACAGGTGGGAATGTGCGGCCTGCCGGAGCCCCGCTTTGCAGGCCCGCCGCCCGCGGGTGATGCCCGGTGATTCGCCGGGAGTCGCCGGTGTCGCGCGCGCCGGAACGAGCTCCAGCCAGATCGCGATATCGGGTTGCCGCACGTCCACCAGCGCCCGGGCATCCGGAAACTTGGACGTCCAAATCCCCTATGCGCGGCGCGCCTTCGGCGCTACGCTCCGATGGATGGATTTGAAGCCCATCCGCACCAGACCGCACGCACGCCATTCCATGGGGAGAAATTGATGAGCGCCACCAACGCACCACCCGTCACGCACGGCAAGGCTGCCGCCATATTCGTCTGCATCCTCGCTGCACTGGCCGGCCTGATGTTCGGCCTGGACATCGGCGTGATTTCCGGTGCGCAGCAGTTCCTGCAGAAGGACTTCGGCATCAGCGACGACACCCTCGGCTGGATCGTCAGCGTGATGATGCTCGGCGCTGCGCTGGGGGCGCTGGGCGCCGGCTGGCTGTCCAGCCAGCTGGGCCGCAAGCGCACCCTGATCCTCGGCGCCGTGCTGTTCGTCGGCGGTTCCGTGCTGTGCGGTGCGGCGCCCACGCCGGAGGTTCTGCTCGTGGGCCGTCTCGTGCTGGGCGTCGCCATTGGCCTGGCCAGCTTCACGGCGCCGCTGTACCTCGCCGAGGTCGCGCCGGAATCGATCCGCGGTGCGATGATCTCGCTGTACCAGCTGATGATCACGATCGGCATCCTGGTCGCCTTCCTTTCCGACACCGCCCTCAGCTACTCCGGCAACTGGCGCTGGATGCTCGGCATCATCGCCATCCCCGGCGCGCTGTTCCTGCTCGGCGTGGCCTTCCTGCCGGAAAGCCCTCGCTGGCTGCTGATGAAGGGGCGCCAGCCCGAGGCCGAACAGGTGCTGCAGCGGCTGCTTGGCGACCCCACAGCCATCACCCGGGAAATCGGCGAGATCCAGGAGCAGCTGAAGACGCCGCAGCGCGGCGTGCACATGTTCTTCCAGAACGCGAACTTCCGCCGCTCGGTGGGGCTGGGCGTGCTGCTGCAGGTGATGCAGCAGCTCACCGGCATGAACGTGGTGATGTACTACGCGCCGCGCATCTTCCAGGGCATGGGCTACGACACCGAGTCGCAGATGTGGTTTACCGCCATCGTCGGCCTGGTCAACGTGCTGGCCACCTTCATCGCCATCGGCCTGGTGGACAAGCTGGGCCGCAAGCCGATCCTCTACATCGGCTTCGTGGTGATGGCGATCGGCCTCGGCGTGGTCGGCACCATGATGAAACTCGGCATCCACACGCACGGCCAGCAGTTCTTCACCGTGGGCATGCTGCTGGTATTCATCGTGGGCTTCGCGATGTCGGCCGGCCCGCTGATCTGGACGCTGTGCTCGGAGATCCAGCCGCTCAAGGGCCGCGACTTCGGCATCGGCTGCTCCACCTTCACCAACTGGGTGGCCAACTGGCTGGTCGGCCTGTCGTTCCTGCCGCTGCTCAACAGCATCGGCCAGGCCGAGACGTTCTGGCTCTACGGCGCCTTCAACGTGCTGTTCATCGGCCTCACCGTCTGGCTGGTGCCGGAGACCAAGGGCGTCACGCTGGAGCAGATCGAGCGCAACCTGATGGCCGGCAAGGCGCTGCGTCGGATCGGTCAGTAAGCATGTTCACCCCGACGGCCGCCGCAACGGCGGCCGTCGTGCGCGGCCGCTGATAGCTGCCTTTACGGCAGGCCGACCCGTCGATGCGCAATTCCTGTTCGTGCCTTCCATGGCCCGGCACCGCCATGGCCGCCGGTAGTCGGCCAGGCAACATCCCCTGCAGTCAGTTCGCCGCCACGCGACCGCGATGAAAGCAGGTGCGTGGGTTTGGCGCCGGGTCGCCGCATCACGAAATTCAGCCCCCCTCCCCGCCGCCCCCTCCGGCTGCGGCTCACTGCATGGCGTCGTGCTCCGACACCGCCACCCGCGCGTCCGCGCTGGACAGGCACGCGCAGCCCGCGGGCGAAGCGCGTCAGCGACTGACGTCCTGCGCCGGCGCCCGCAGCACACACGCCAGGCCGAACCATGCAGGCACAAAGACGACCACCTGATGCTGCGGCGCAGCTTGACGCACTGCGCTTAAATATTTTTATCCTAAAATACTACTTATTGACGAAGGGCCGAAACAAACCGCCGCGGACGACCGGATTCCCGTCTCGCTTCGGCGTGCTGCACGGCACGTGGATCGACGCCATGGGCCAGCAACATTCGATTCACGCGACCAAGGGGGAGGCGCGGCTCAACCGGGCGAATCAACACAGCGTCACGCCATGCCGGTTTTGCCGTTCACGCACTTGTCTATGGACACCACGCATCTAGGGGCAATCCATGCAACGAACCACATTGACGTTTTCCGTACGCCAGGCGCTCGCCATCATGGGCGGGGCCTGCCTGCTCGGCTACGGCATGCAGGGCCATGCACAGACCAGCAGCCCCGCGGCGGGCACCGGCACCGCTGCAGCGGCACCCGCCCAGGGCGCTTCCGGCAGCAGCGCCGGGAAACGCGGTGACAAAAAGAAGGTAACGGACCTGAGCGCGATCAAGGTCACCGGCCAGCTTGCAGCAATCCGCCGTGCCCAGTCGATCAAGCAGAACGCGGTCAACGTCGTCGATTCCATCTCTGCGGAAGAGACCGGCAAGTTCCCCGATCCGAACGTCGCCGACGCGCTGCAGCGCGTGCCCGGCGTATCGGTGAACCGCAGCGGCGGCGAGTCCAGCCAGATCGCCATTCGCGGCTTCGGCCCCGATTTCGTCGCCGTGACGGTGAACGGCCGCCAGATGGCCACCGCTTCCGGCTCACGCGCCTTCGATTTCGCGGTGCTCCCGTCCGACATCATCAGTGTCGCCCAGGTCAACAAGACCTCGTCCGCCGATATCCCGGAGGTCGATATCGGCGGCGTGGTGGATATCCAGACCGCGCGTCCGCTGGATTTCAACGGCTTCCACGCGACCGGTTCGGCCGCCGGCGTCAACAACAACCTGACCGGCAGCTGGTCCGGCAAGACCACGCCCGACGTGTCGGGCCTTGCCGGGTGGACCAATGCCAACCACACCTTCGGCTGGCTGGCGTCGGCGCAGTACTACAAGCGCGACGACACCCAGATCAACACCCAGGCCAGTTCCTGGTATGCCAACCAGAACATCTCCCAGCTCTCCGGATTGAGCAATCCCAGCTACACGCACGTCGCGATCCCGGAGACCCTCGCCAACAACGTGATCGACGAGCGCCGCACCCGCAAGAGCTTCACGGGCTCGATCGACTGGCGCCCCTCCGACCAGCTCACGGTGCAGTTCGATACGCTGTACGCGGGCTACCGCATCGACCCGCTGGAGCACGAGTTCGGCGAGTACGGCAACGCCAGCGACATCCAGTCGCTCACCACGGACAGCAACAACACCGTGCTGAACTACGTACGGAAGAATACCGGCGTGATGTCCAACGACTACGTCGTGTCCTACAACCCGAGCGACGAAAAGATGCTGCAGAACGGGTTGAACGTGGCGTTCGACCTCGATCCGTCGACCACCGTCACGCTGGACGTATCCAGGTCCAAGGCGTGGAACAAGCAGAGCCCCTACGGCTACTTCTCCGTGATCGGCACGCGCAACGTCGGCGTCAATCCGACCTGGACCAACAACGGCAGCAGCACGCCGCCGAGCTACACCAACATCCTGTCCACCACGGATACGAGCCACCTGTACGCGCACTGCTGCAACCAGGGCGGCCAGTCCAACAACGTCACCGATGGCATCACCGAGTACCAGCTCAACCTGTCCAGGAGCTTCGACGGCGTGCTGTCCACGCTCGAATTCGGCCTGCAGGAGAACCGGCAGCGCAACAAGTCCGTGCAGTGGGTTACGCCACAGGGCATCCTGTGCAACGCGTACTGCGGCTACGCCGTATCCGTACCCGCCGATGCCGTCGGCGCCTACATCTACACGCCTCCTTCGCCGGTCAGCGGCGTCTCGCAGCCCGGCCTGCCCGCGCAATGGATCCAGTACGACGCCCTGGCCTACATGAACTGGCTGACCACACCCGCGGCCTACAACCAGCTGACGCCCGACAAGCGTGCCGCCCTGCTCGCCGCGCTCGCGCAATACGGCAGCTTTGGAGCCAAGATCAACCCCGGCAGCTTCAATGAAGTGCAGGAGACCGACAAGGCCGCGTTCGCCAAGGCTGTTTTCGAGGGCACGATGTGGGACAAGTCCTGGACCCTGGATGCCGGCGTGCGCTACATGCACGTGAGCTCCGAGTCGCAGGCCATCTTCCAGCAGCCGATCAGCTACCGCGTGGATCCCAATGACAGCAGCGCGAGCCAGGTGGCCTACGGACCGCTGCAGCCCCAGTCCGCCAGGGGCGGCTACCACAAGTGGCTGCCGTCGCTGAACTTCAAGCTCGACCTGCTCGACAACCTGGTCTATCGGCTGGCCTTTTCCGAGACCCTGACGCCGCCGACGCTGAACAACCTCTACTACAACCAGAGTTTCGGCACCCGGCCGGAGTCGCTGACGATCTCGCAGGGCAATCCCAATCTCCAGCCCTATACCTCGACCAACTACGACACCGGCTTCGAGTGGTACATCAACGACTCGAGCTACCTCGCCCTGGAGACCTTCTACAAGAAGGTCAGCAACTTCAGCACGATCGTCAGCACGCCGGTGCAGTTCCTCGGCCAGACCTGGTCGCTGAGCGAGCCGATCAACCTCAATTCGGCGAACATCTACGGTGAGGAGCTGACCTTCAACTATCAGTTCACCCACTTGCTGCCGGCGCCGTTCAACGGGCTGGGCATGGCGTTCAACTACACCCATGTCAGCAGCAGCGCCAACCTCAACCCGGGCACGATTGCCGCGTCGGGCAAGTTCGCGGTTCCCGGCATCGGCGACTCGGCCAATCTCAGTGGCTACTACGAGAAAGGGCCGTGGCAGGTACGCCTGGCCTACAACTGGCGCGGCAAATACCTGGAAAGCATCGCCTACGGCTCCGGCGCGCAGCCGGCCACGCGCACCGCCTACGGTGAGCTGGACCTGAGCGCCAGCTACAAGCTCAACCGCCATGTCTCGCTGTTCGTGTCCGGCACCAACCTGACCCAGTCGCACCTCTACGATTACTCCGCGTACCCCAACCGCTTCCTGTATGCGGAGGCGGATGGCACGGTGTATACCGCGGGCGTGCGCGCCAGCTTCTGAAGCCTCTCCCCAGCAGTGCACCGGTTCATCGCGGACTTCCGAACCGGTGCCGCTTTTTACATGGGGTGCCCTCGCTTCGACGCACTCGAAGGGGGCTCCCGCGTTGGCCGTTGGAAGTCGATCGACGAGGCATCGCATGGCGCCTCGGCAGGTACCGGGCTCGACGCAGCGCCATCCGACCCGGATCCATCCCACCCGACTGGAGAAATCCATGAACCGTCTCATTGAACGCCTGCTGCGCTCGACGGCACCGCTTGCCTTCGCCGTCGCCACCGTGTGCGCCGCCGCGCCGGCGCTGGCTGCCGGCGCGAAACCGGCACCGCCCCAGATGGGTTTCAACAACTGGAACTCGACCCACTGCCGTGCCGAATTCAACGAGGCGATGATCCGCGGCGTCGCGGACAAGTTCGTCAGCCTCGGCCTGCGCGACGCCGGCTACCGCTACGTCAACATCGACGACTGCTGGGCCAACTGGCAGCGCGACAAGAATGGCCGGTTGATCCCCAACCCCAAGCGCTTTCCCAGCGGCATCAAGGCGCTGGCCGACTACATCCACAGCAAGGGCCTGAAGTTCGGCCTGTATTCCAGCGCCGGCACGTCGACCTGCGAACCGTTGCGGGAAAACCGCGGCTTCCCGGGCGGCCTGGGCCACGAGAAGCAGGACGCCGCGACGTTCGCTTCCTGGGGCGTGGACTACCTCAAGTACGACAACTGCAACAACCAGAAGGTCCCGGCCTTGCAGCGCTACGCCGCGATGGCCAGGGCGCTGCGCGCGACCGGCCGGCCGATCTTCTTCAGCGTCTGCGAGTGGGGCGAGAACAAACCCTGGTTGTGGGCCGGCAAGCCACCGGTCAGCGCCGGTTCGTGGCGCACCACGGGCGACATCAGGGACACCTATGCCTCGATGCTGAAGAACTTCAAGCAGAACGTGGTGCTCGCCAGGTACGCCACACCCGGCCACTGGAACGATCCGGACATGCTCGAAGTAGGCAACGGCGGCATGACCGACGTCGAGTACCGCAGCCACTTCAGCCTGTGGGCCATCATGGCTGCACCGCTGCTGATCGGCACCGACCTGCGCACGATCAAGCCGGACGCGCTGAAGATCCTGCTCAACAAGGAAGTGATCGCGGTGGACCAGGACCCGCTCGGCGTGCAGGGCCGGCAGGTAAGCGACGCGAACGGCATCCACGTGATCGTCAAGCCGCTCAAGGGCGGCAGCGAGGCCGTGGCGGTGTTCAACGAAAACGATACGGCGCGCGCCGTCAGCGTGGGCGCCCGCGAGATCGGCCTGCGGAGCGGCGCACACTACCGCCTGCGGGATCTCTGGGCGCATACCGACGCGACCGGCGATGGCTCGATCAAGCTCCAACTGCCGGCGCATGCCACCGTGATGTATCGCATCAGCCGCCTCTGAGATGGCGGCGTGCAAACGCGGCGCACTGGCACGGCGCGCATGGGCGACATGCCCTGATGCCTTGCCCGGCATGGCCGGGCATCGATGCGCGGCAGGCAGGTCGTCCGGGAAGCCCGCCCGGGCGGCCTGCCAAATCGGTTCCCACGCGATCCGGATACGCGAGCGTTCCAGCCCGATGGAACGGCGCCATCCGGAACGGCCGGCGGCGGTGCCCGCCCGGTTGACCAAACTACGAGGAGAGTTGCAGTGAAGCATCGTCCATGGATCAAGGCCGCGCTGGTCGCCGGCAACCTCGCCTGCGCGGCAGCCGCATCCGCCAGTGCCGTCACCGGAACCGCCACGACTGCGCCGACGGCCCACCGCATCGGCTTCGACAAGTACAGCTTCCTGATCGACGGCAAGCGCGTCTACCTCTGGTCGGGCGAAGTGCATCCCTACCGCCTGCCCAGCCCCGGGCTGTGGCCGGACATCTTCCAGAAGATGAAGGCCGCGGGATTCAACACCGCCTCGATCTACTTTTCCTGGGGCTATCACTCGCCGCGCGAGGGCCAGTACGACTTCAGCGGCGTGCGCGACCTCGACCGCCTGCTCGACGACGCGCGCGATGCCGGCATCTACGTGATCGCCCGCCCCGGCCCCTACATCAATGCGGAGGTCGACAGCGGCGGTTTCCCGCTGTGGCTGACCGAGAAGCCGGTGAAGAACCGCAGCCCGGATCCCGCCTACCTCAAGCTTGCCGACCAGTGGATGACGCAGATCGACCGCATCCTCGCCCGGCACCAGCTCACCGACGGGCGCGGCACGGTGATCGCCTACCAGGTCGAGAACGAGTACTACAACGGCTCGCCCGCGGGCCGCGCGTACATGCAGCATCTGGAGGACAAGGCACGCGCCGACGGCATCACGGTGCCGCTGGTCGGCAACCACAACGCCACCTTCGTCAGCGGCAAGGGCGCCGTCGACGTCAGCGGCTGGGACTATTACCCGCAGGGCTTCGACTGCTCGCACCCCGCGCAATGGAAGCCGGCGCCGGACATGGCCGAGCACCGCTTCGCCGGCGAGCCGTTGTTCACCGCCGAGTTCCAGGGCGGCGCGTTCGACCCGTGGGGCGGGCCGGGCTACGCCAAGTGCGCGCAGCTGATCAACGACCGCTTCGCCAACGTCTTCTACAAGCAGAACATCGCCGCGGGCGCTACCGCGCAGAACTTCTACATGCTGTTCGGCGGCACCTCGTGGGGCTGGCAGGCGATCCCGCAGAACTACACCTCGTACGACTACGGCGCCGCGATCACCGAGAGCCGGCAGTTCGATCCCAAGTACTACGAGGACAAGCGCATCGGCTATTTCCTCCACGCCGCAACGCCGATCACCAAGACCGACGCGATGGCGCCGGGCACGCTCGACGATCCGCGCCTGGTCGACCGCGCGCGGATCAACCCGGACACCGGCACGCAGTTCCATCTCGTCCAGCATGGCGACAGCACCGCATCGACCGTCGAACAGGCGCACCTGGCCTTGTCGCTCAAGGAAGGCTCCTTCGAGGTGCCGCAGCAACCCGGCACCGCGATCACCATCGATGGCCGCGAAGGCAAGCTGCTGGTGGCCGACGCCATGCTCGGCGCGACGCGGATGGTCTACTCGACCTCCGAGCTGATGACCGACGCGACGATCGGCAACCGCGACATCGCCGTGCTTTACGGCCGCCGTGGCACCGACGGCGAGACCCTGCTCGGCTTTGCCGCCCGGCCGAAGGTGACCGTGCTGTCGGGCCAGGTGACGCAGCACTGGGGCAAGGACGGACTGCGGCTGGATTACCGGCACGACGGCCTGGCGCGGGTGCTGGTCGAGGGCGGCGCGCGTCCGCTTTTGCTGCTGCTGGGCGACGACCAGGCGACCGAGCGCGTCTGGCGCCAGGACACGCCCCGCGGGCCGGTGCTGCTGCTCGGCTCGCACCTGCTGCGCAGCGCGCGCTACGACGGCACCACCTTGGCATTGACCGGCGACGGCGACCGCGATGCCCACGCGGAGCTGTTCGCGGCCGGCGTTACCGCGGTGCGCTGGAACGGCAAGCCGCTCGCCGTCGCGCCCACCGCTTCCGATGGCCTGGCGCTGACGCTGCCGGTACCGCAGCCGGTCGTACTGCCGACGCTCGACCACTGGACGCGCCGCGCCGGCGCACCAGAGATCGCCCGCGACTTCGACGATGCGAAGTGGCGCGTCGCCAACCTGACCACCACCAGCAGCGTCACCCGGCCCGGCACGCTGCCGGTGCTGTTCGCCGACGACTACGGCTTCCATACCGGCAACACCTGGTACCGCGGCCACTTCACCGTCGATGCGCGCCATGCCGCGCCCACGGGCCTCAAGCTCAAGGTGATGAGCGGCGGCAACGGCGGGGCCTTCTCGGTGTGGCTCAACGGCCACTTCCTCGGCAGCGTGACGCGCAACGACGTCGGTTCGTTCGGCTTCCCAGCCGGCATGATCGTGCCGGGCGACAACGTCGTCTCGGTGCTGACCGTCGACATGGGGCACGAGGAGGACTACGACTCCACCGGCGAGAACCGCACCGCGCGCGGCATCGTCTCGGCCAAGCCATACGGCGCCGATGCCAGGGCGATCACCTGGCGCCTGCAGGGCGCGATCACGGACGAGGATCCGCAACGCGGCCCCTACAACTTCGGCGGACTCTACGGCGAACGCCAGGGCTGGCCAATCCATCCCGGCCCGGCGGCCGACTGGCAACCCGCCACGCTGCCCTCCGACGACGCCACGCCCGGCGTGACCTGGTACCGCGCCAGCGTGCCGCTCGACCTGCCCAAGGGCCAGGACACCTCGCTGGGACTGCAGATCAAGGATGCGCCCGGCCGGCACTACCGCGCGACGATCTTCGTCAACGGCTGGCAGATGGGCAATTACATCGCCGACCTCGGCCCGCAGCACCGCTTCCCGATCCCCGACGGCATCATCGATCCGCACGGCAACAACGACATCACCATCGCCGTGTGGAAGACCGACGCATCGCCGGGTGGCCTCGGCACCGTCTCGCTGGTCGATTTCGGCTCGTACACCTCGCCGATCGACGTCGACACGATCCGCTAGTCGCATGCCACGGTCGCGACGCTTCAAGCCGGGGAACGACATGAAACGAGCCCTGCTCGTCGCGCTCGCGACCGTCGCCCTGGGCGGGCCGGCGGTCGCACAGACCGTGCCGGCCGAGGTCAGGCTGAGCATCGACCTCGGCCACCCCGGCGCGGTCATCGCGCCAGCGGTCGAAGGGCAGTTCGCCGAGAACCTCGGTCGCGGCATCTACGGCGGCCTCTGGGTCGGGCGCCATTCGTCGATCCCCAACCGCAACGGCTACCGCACCGACGTGATGGAGGCGCTGAAGGCGCTCCACGTGCCGGTGATCCGCTGGCCCGGCGGCTGCTTCGCCGACACCTACGACTGGCGCGACGGCATCGGCCCGGACGCCAAACGGCCGCGCGGCATCAACACCAACTGGGGCGGCGTCACCGACGACAACAGCTTCGGCACCCACGAGTTCATGGACTACACCGAAGCGCTCGGCGCGGCGGCCTATGTCTCGCTCAACCTGGGCTCGCTGCCGGCCTACGACGCGCGGCAGTGGGTGCAGTACATCACCGACGGCGGCGATTCCGCGCTGGCGCAACTGCGGCGCGCCAACGGCCGCGACAAGCCATGGAGCAATCTCAAGTACGTGGGCTTCGGCAACGAGCTTTGGGGCTGCGGCGGCAACATGACCGCCGGCTACGCCGCCAGCCTGTTCAAGCGCTACGCCACCTTCGTGAACCCGGCGCCGGGCGCGCCTGACTTCGTCAAGGTCGCCTCGGGTCCCAACGAGAACGACTACGCCTGGACCGACACGATGATGCGTGACGCAGCCGGGCAGATGGGCGCGCTCTCCCTGCACTACTACACCATCCCCGGCCCGTCCTGGCAGCACAAGGGATCCGCCACCGGCTTCAACGAAGACGCCTGGGCGACGACGCTGGCGAAGGCGCGCTACATCGACACGCTGATCGCCCGGCACGCGGCGATCATGGACAAATACGATCCCGGCAAGAAGGTGGCGCTCGCCGTCGACGAGTGGGGCACCTGGTACGACCCGGCGCCCGGCAGCCACCCCGGCTTCCTCTACCAGCAGAACACGCTGCGCGACGCCGAGGTGGCAGCGCTGACGCTGGACATCTTCTTCCGCCACAGCGACCGCGTGAAGCTCGCGGCCATCGCGCAGATGGTCAACGTGCTGCAGGCCATGGTGCTCACCGACGGCGACAAGATGCTGCTGACGCCCACCTACCACGTCTTCCGCATGTACGTGCCGTTCCAAGGTGCGACGCCCTACCCGGCTACGGTCGGCGGGCCGCATTACGTGGAGGGCAAGCACGTGCTGCCGATGGTGGATGCCTCGGCCGCGCGCGGCACCGACGGCAAGCTCTACCTCGCGCTGGTCAACCTCGATCCCAAGCACGCCGCACACGTCCTCACCGCGCTGGCCGGCACGGCGCGCGGCCAGATCCTCACCGGGCCGAAGATGGACAGCCGCAACACCTTCGCCGCGCCGGACGCCATCCATCCCGTCGCCTATGCGGGGCGCAACGAGCACGGCAGGCTGGCCTTCGAGCTGCCCGCCAAGTCCATCGCGGTGGTCGCCATCGACGGGCCATAAGCGCGGCGCGAC
>JAJZGE010000492.1 GCA_021798675.1 Pseudomonadota bacterium
GCCGCGAAGGCGGCGGCCGTGAGTCGTGGAAGCGCGCGCCCGCCGTCTCCGGTGGGCTGCCGCTGGCCCTCTATCATAGCGGTCTGGCGGCCCCGCGGTGCTGGCCGGCGCATCCGCCGGCCGCCACCGACCGTATCTCCATGCACGCTGGTTCGCCGCGGGCGCACACGCCCGTTGCTTGCCATACCCCGCTGGCTGCAGGAGATCCGCCTTGACGATCACACGCCATCGACGCGCCTGTGCGCTTGGACTGACGCTGGCGGCGGCGGTGGCCGTCACCGCGATGGCCGAGACCCCCACCGCGCCCGGCGCGATTCGCCAGCTGGAGGGCAAGGCCTACGCCCTCTCCGACGGGCACCTGATGTACCTGGAATCGCACTGGCTGTACGACGACCACGGCAACCCGTCCAGGCTGGTGCTCTACCGCTGCCCGGACGGCAAGCCGTTTGCGCGCAAGCGGCTGCATGATGACGGCTACCCGCAGGCGCCGGATTTCGAGCTGCACGACGCCCGCCGCGGCTACCGCGAGGGCGTGCGCAGCAGCAACGGCCAGCGCATCGTGTTCGTGCGCACCAGCCGCAGCGCCACCGAGCGCAGCGCCAGCTTCAGCACCGCGCCGATGCCGGTGATCGACGCCGGCTTCGATGCGTATATCCGCGCGCACTGGAACCAGTTGGGTCAGCACGCCAGCGACACCGTGCCGTTCCTGATTCCGAGCCGGCTGGGCACGCTGAAATTCAGCGTGAAGCGGCTGACCGACACCGTGGTGAACGGCCGCCCCGCGCGCGAATACCGGCTGGGCCTGGACAGCTGGATCGGCTTCGCGCTGCCGCACATCGAGCTGGCCTACGACGCCAGCACCAAGGAACTGCTGCGCTTTGTCGGGCTGGCCAACATCCGCAGCGACAGCGGTGACAACGTGCGTGCGCGCATCGTGTTCGACCCCAGTCAGGACACCACCGTCAGCCACGCCAACCTGCTCGCCGCCGAGCGGGCGCCGCTGGATGGGCAGTGCCACATTCCCTGAGCGGACTGCGAACCCGTGGGAGCTGTTCCCACGACGCGGCTCAGGGCTCGATGCAGTCGAACTCGCGCTGCGGGTTGACGTCGTCGTCGTAGTGGACGTCCTTGCGGCCGAATCCGAACAGCTGCAGGAACTCGCTCTTGTAGCCGGCATAGTCGGTGATCTGCCACAGATTCTCGGTGGTCACCGTGGGCCACAGCGCCTTGCACGCCTGCTGCACGTCGTCGCGCAGCTCCCAGTCGTCCAGCCGCAGACGCCCCTCGTCATCGAGCCGCGGCGGCTGGCCGTCGGCGCGATACATGAAGTCGCGGAACAGCCGGTTGACCTGCTCGATGGTGCCTTCGTGCAGACCGAGCTCCTTCATGATGCGGAACACCATCGACACGTACAGCGGAATCACCGGGATCGCCGCGCTGGCCTGGGTGACCACCGACTTCATCACGCCGACGCGCGCATCCAGCCCGATCGCGGCATGCCTGGCGCGCAGCTCGCGCGCGGTGTTGTCCAGATGCTGCTTGGCGCGGCCGAGCGTGCCGTGCCAGTAGATCGGCCAGGTGATCTCGGTGCCGACGTAGCTGAAGGCGATCGTCCTGGCCTGCGCGGCGAGCACGCCGGCCGCGCTCAGCGCCTCGATCCACAGCGCCCAGTCGGCGCCGCCCATCACGGTGACGGTGTCGGCAATCTCCTGCTCGGTGGCCGGTTCCACCGTCACCTGCACCACGGTGTCGCGGTTGGTGTCGACCGAGCTGGCGGTAAACGGCTCGCCGATGGTCTTCAGCGACGAGCGCACCACCTCGCCGGTGTCCGGCAGGCGGCGCAGCGGCGAGGCGAGCGAATACACCACCAGGTCGATCGGGCCGCCCATCTCGTTGCGGATCAGCTCGATCGCGCGGGCCCGCGTCTCGTGCGAGAACGCGTCGCCATTGATCGAGCGACTGTACAGCCCGGCCTGCTTGGCCTGGGCATCGAACGCGGCGGAGTTGTACCAACCGGCGGTGCCGGTCTTGCTGTCGCTGCTGGGCTTTTCGAAGAACACACCCAGCGTCGCCGCGCCGTGGCCGAAGGCCGCCGTGATGCGTGCCGCCAGCCCGTAGCCGGTGGAGGCACCGATCACCAGCACGCGCTTCGGGCCGGCGCCGGACTGGCCACTGGCCTGGGTCACCGCGATCTGGTCGAGCACGTTGTGCTCGCAGCCGACCGGGTGGGCCGTGATGCAGATGAAACCGCGCACTTTGGGATGGATGACCACGCACTGGCTCCTGCTGACTCGATGGAATGCCGCAGTTTACCCTTGCCGGCTGGCCATGCGCTGCCGTAGGGCGCGCGCCATTGCGGGCAGGCGCACACCGTCACGGGCATGGCCCAGTCATTCCGGAACATGCGGCCACGCACGCAGACCAGGCCTGCGCCTCAACCGCCGCCCAGGAATCGGTAGCCGACGCCCGACTCGGTCTTCAGCCAGGTGGGTGCGGCCGCGTCGTCGCCCAGCTTCCGGCGCAGCTTGCCCAGCACGATGCGCAGGCAGTGGGTGTCCTGCACATGGCTCACACCCCAGATCTCGCAGCAGCACGCGCAGTCGTGCCATCAGCTCCTGGATGCCGAACGGCTTGGTCATGTAGTCGTTGGCGCCGCTGTCCAGCGCGCGCACCTTCTCGCTCTCGGCGTCGCGCACGGACAGCATGAGCACCGGCAGCTGGCTCCGCTGACGCAGCTCGGCAGGCCCAGCCCGGTGCCTGGCCCGCTGCGCTGCGGCGCGCGATCGCCGCGCGCGGCCGAATAGAACATGTCGAAGATGTGCGCACGCGCTCGTCCGCCCGGATGCCCGGGCCGTGCACAGCAGCAGCAGATAGATGAGATCCATCGGCGTCGACTCATGGGAGAACGACGCGCACTGTAGAAAGTGCCGCATAACATCGGGGTA
>JAJZGE010000493.1 GCA_021798675.1 Pseudomonadota bacterium
GCGCAGTGCGTGGAGCTGGATTTCTTCGAGCGGGTGATTGCGCTGGCGAAGCAGTACGACGTGCTGGTGGTGCATGACCTGGCCTATGCCGACATCACTTTCGACGGCTGGAAGGCGCCCTCGATCATGCAGGTGCCGGGTGCCAAGGACATCGCGGTGGAGTTTTTCACGCTGTCCAAGAGCTACAACATGGCCGGCTGGCGGATCGGTTTCATGGTCGGCAATGCGGAGCTGGTCAACGCGCTGGCGCGCATCAAGAGCTACCACGACTACGGCACCTTCACGCCGCTGCAGGTGGCGGCGATCGCCGCGCTGGAGGGCGATCAGCAATGCGTGCGCGACATCGCCGCGCGCTACCAGCAGCGCCGCGACGTGCTGGTCAAGGGCCTGCACGAGGCTGGCTGGATGGTCGAGATGCCGAAGGCATCGATGTACGTGTGGGCGAAGATTCCCGCGCCGTATGCGCATCTGGGCTCGCTGGAGTTCGCCAAGAAGCTGCTGGCCGAGGCGAAGGTGTCGGTGTCGCCCGGCATCGGCTTTGGCGAGTACGGCGACGACCACGTGCGCTTCGCCCTGATCGAGAACCGCGACCGCATCCGCCAGGCGCTGCGCGGCATCAAGGCGATGTTGCGGGCGGACGGGCTGCTGCCTGTAGCGACGAAGACCAAAGCCGCCACCCCGGAGTGATGGCGGCGGCCTCGCGCTACAGTACCTGGCAGTACACCGCCTTCAGGTAGCGCCCTTCCGGCACGTCGGTGCGGAACGGGTGGTCGGCGCCGGCGCCGCGCGTTTCCAGCACCTGGATCGCGCGGCCGGCGTTCAGCGCCACCCGGCGCAGCATTTCCAGGAACTCACCCTCGCCGACCAGGCCGGTGCACGAGCAGGTCAGCAGCAGGCCGCCGGGCGGGATGATGTCCAGCACCATGCGGTTCATCGCGAAGTATTTCTTCAGCGCGTCCATCACCTTGCTGCGGTCGCGGGTGAGCTTGGCCGGGTCCAGCACCACGGCGTCGTAGCGCTCGCCGCGGGCCACCGCGGCGCGCACCCAGTCGAAGATGTCGGCCTGCTCGAAGCTCACCGCGACGCCGTTGGCGGCGGCGTTGGCGCGGGCGATCTCCAGGATGCCGGCATCCATGTCCACGCCCACCGCCTCGCGCGCGCCGGCCGCCATCGCGTGCACGGCGAAGCCGCCGGCGTTGCAGCACAGGTCGAGCACGCGGCGGCCCCGGGCCAGCTCGGCGAAGCGGCGGCGGTTGTCGCGCTGGTCGGCAAAGAAGCCGGTCTTGTGGCCCGAGCCCGGTGCCGCATGGAAGCGCAGGCCGTGCTCATGCACCTCGACCGGCTCTGGCGCGTCGGGGCTGCGCACGTCGAACGACTCCTGCCGCTGCACGTGGCTTTCGGCAAACCAGTACAGCCGCGCGCCGGGGAAATGGGTGAGCAGGGCGGCGTGCACCGCCTCGCGCAGGCGCCACATGCCGGCGGCGAAATATTCGATCACCAGGATGTCGGCATAGCGGTCGACGATCAGCCCGGACAGGTCGTCGCCCTCGCTGTGCACCACCCGCCACGCATCGCTGGCCTGATCCAGCTGCAGCCACTCGCGCCGCAGCGCCACCGCGCGGGCGATCCGCGCGGCGATCCAGCCGGCGTCGATGCTGGCGGCCGCGTCGTTGCTCAGCAGCCGCAGCGCGATGCGCGCGTGGCCGTTCCAGAAGCCGCGGCCGACTAAGCGATCGCGGGCGTCGCGGATCTCCACCACGCTGCCCGGCGGCAGCTTCGCCTCCGGCTTGTGCAGCTGCGCCGACCACACCCACGGGTGGCCCGGCGCGCGATCGGATTTCAGGCGGATGACGGGCAGGGCGGCAGGCAGCGGCGACGGATCAGGTGAGTTCATCCGCGCATGATAGCTGCTGGCATGGCTCCCGCCGCTGCCGCGGGTCGCTGCTCAGCGCAGCTTGAGCAGCAGCCACGACAGCAGCGCCAGCAGGTTGATGCCGAAACGCGCGGTCGCCGGCCCGGCGAGCGCGAGGCTGTAGCCCTGCGTGCCGAAGTTCCAGTCCAGCCACGGTCGCACCAGATGCACGCTGGTGGAGAGGTTGAGGTAGGCGCCGCAGTGCAGCGCGTAGCTGAAGATCGGCGTGGCGATCAGCGGAATCTGCAGCAGCTGCGCCCAGCTCGACATGCGCACGCCGCGCTCGCTGCCGTCGACCAGCTGCACCCCGGCGGCCAGCACGAAGCCGAACAAGCCCAGCCCGATCAGCGCGATCACGCTGTCATGCGTCGAACCCAGCGGCAGCAGGTGGCGCAGCATCGCGCCCACGCCGTAGAGGCCGCCGGCGATTTCGAGGATGCCGATCAGGCGGAACAGGATGGTGCGCATGCGGAACTCCGAAGGGAAATGAAAAAAACCGCAGGAGCGCAGCCTGTGCGCGAAGGCTCTGATGTCGATCGGAGCGGGAGCCTTCGCGCACGGGGTGCGCTCCTACGCGGGTGCGACGATTATTCCAGCTCGTCGGCCAGCTCGTGCAGGTCGGCGATGTGCTGCTCCCACCAGCGCGCCTCGGCGGCGAACGGAAACGCGGCGGGGAACGCGGGATCGTGCCAGCGTGCGGCGATCCAGCCGGCGTAGTGCAGCTGGCGCATCGCGCGCAGCGCCGGGATCAGCGCCAGCTCGGCGTGATCGAAATCGCGAAACTGCTGATAGCCCTCGAGCAGCGCCTGCATCGCGCGCTCGTCGTTGGCCAGCATCCACAGATCCTGCACCGCCGGTCCGCTGCGGGCATCGTCGAAGTCGACGAAGTGTGGACCGGCGTCCGTCCACAGCACGTTGCCCGGGTGGCAGTCGCCGTGCAGGCGCAGCTGCCGCAGCGGGCCGAGCGCCTGCGTGCGTGCGGCGATGGCGGCATCCAGCCGTGTTCCGGCCGCGCGGTAATTCGGCTGCAG
>JAJZGE010000494.1 GCA_021798675.1 Pseudomonadota bacterium
CAGCCGGCGTGAGTCTGGCGTCAATGGCCCCGGCCGGGGCCCTGGTCGTCGCCGCGGTCCGGTCCATGCCCTCGACCGTGGTCTCCCCGATCCGGGCCGCGGCCGTGGTCGGAGCCGGGTCCGCGCGCGGGGCCGCGCTCGGGTCCGCGCGGCGGCCCGGGATGGAATTCGCGCCAGTCACGGCGGTCGTGGTAGTCGTGCGCCATGCGCTGGTAGCGCCCCCAGTCCGGGTCGCGAAAGCGCCGCAGCGCCCCGGGAGGCGCGCCGCGGCGCCACGGGCCGCCGTAGCCGGGGCCGGTGTACCAGGCGTCGCGGTAGCGGTAGTAGTACACGCCGCCGACGTAGAAGATCGGCTGCTGCAGGCCCAGCGCGACGTAGGCGCCGATTTCCGGCAGCCACACCATCGCCTGCGGGGCCACCGTGACCGGCGGCGGCGCGTACACCGGAGCCGGCGCATACACCGGCGGCGGATTGCCCACGGTGATGGAAAAACTCACCGGCGGACCATCGGCCCGCGCCGGAGCCGCGGCGAAGCTGCCGAGCGCCAATGCGGCGGCGGCGGGAATCAGGAAGTTTCGTTTCATGGCGGCGGTTCCTTGCGACACATCGGGGTGTCCGGCGCAATCGGCAACGACTGTTGCAGTTTCACGGCTTGCGAACCCCCGGCTTGTGGCAGATTATCCACAGTACCATTGCTGCTTTATTGCCGCATCGCGCGGCGCACCAACCTGTGCTGTCAACGGCCCACCCGAGCGCCGCGTTGACGGACTAGCCCCCTCCGATCCGTGCCGCCCGCGCGCGGGCGTCCCATCCCGATTCCTCCATGCGTCGTCAATTCCTGCGTCAAGCCGCCTCGCTGGCGCTGACCCCTCTGTTCGGGCGCGCCGCGCTGGCCGCCGGCGACGATCCCAACCGGGTGGTGGTGCTCGACTCGGCCGATGCCAGCATCACCCTGGTGGACCAGAGCACGCGTCGCGTGCTGCAGACTTTCGCGGCCGGCAAGGAACCGCACCACCTGATGGTCACTCCCGACAACAAGTTGTTGATCGTGGCCGATGCCATCAGCGGCAACCTGTTGTTCCTCGACCCGGTCAGCGGCCAGCCCGAAGGCTGGCTCGCCGGCATCGAGGACCCCTACCAGATCGGCTTCTCGCCGAACCGCAGCTGGTTCGTCGCCAACTGCCTGCGCCTGAATCGCGTGGACCTGTACCGCTACGGCGGCGGGCGCGCGCTGCAACTGGTCAAGCGCATGCCGCTGGAGGCCATTCCCAGCCACATGGCCTTCACCGCCGACAGCCAGATCGTGTTCGTCAGCCTGCAGCAGACGGGCGAGGTGGCCGCCATCCACCTGCCCACGCAGAGCCTGCTGTGGACCATGAAGGTGGGCGACACCCCCGCCGGCGTATGGCTGACGCCGCAGGATCGGGTGCTGCTGGTGGGGCTGACCGGCTCCAACGCGGTCGTGGCGGTGGACTGGCGCAGGCGCCAGGTGGTGGCGCGCATCGTCACCGGCGAGGCGGCCCACAACTTCCGCTCCTGCGCCGACGGGCGCCACGTGTTCGTGAGCAACCGCATTTCCGACACCATCAGCATCCTCGACATGCAGGCGCTGCGCAAGGTGGGCGACATCACCGGGCTGCGCCCCGGGCCGGACGACATGGAACTCTCGGCCGACCGCCGCTGGCTGTGGACCACCTTCCGCTTCGACCGCACCGTCGGCGTCATCGACCTGCAAAGCCTCAAGCTGGCCGACGTGATCGGCGTGGGCAAGTCGCCGCACGGCATCTACTTCCGCGACCGCGCGCCCTTCTACGACAACCTGCCGCCGCTGTCGCCGCCGGTGACCGCGCCGCTGGCGACCTGAGCGGGCACGCGCATCCGCCATGCACTCCGTCGTCGTCCTGCTGGCCGCCGTGCCGCACCTGCTCGGGCAGGCCACCGGCCAGGCGCAGACCTGGCTGTTCGTGACCATCGTGCAGCCCCTGCTGTGGCATCTGCACAGGATGGACCTGGAGGACATGGCCTACGACAGCCTGCTGTGGGTGGTGTACGGCGCGCTGCAGGTGCTGCTGGTGTACGCGGTGCTGCGCCCGCTGGAATGGCTGGCGCCGCTGGAGCGCTGGGAGAGCCGACGCGGCATCGGCACCGACGTGATCTACACCCTGCTCAACCGCCTGGGCCTGCTGCCCCTGCTGTTCTTCCTCACCCTGCAGCCGCTGTTCGACCTGGCGCTGGCATGGTTGCACCTGCACGGGCTGGACAACCTGAACCTGGACGCGCTGTGGCCCGGCATGTCCCTGCATCCGCTGGCCGGATTCCTGATCTACCTCGTGGTGCTGGACTTCGCCGGCTACTGGTACCACCGCTGGCAACACCAGATCGGCTGGTGGTGGGATCTGCACGCGGTGCACCACAGCCAGCGCAAGCTGTCGCTGTGGGCCGACGATCGCAACCACTTCGTGGACGACGCGCTGCAGGCGGCATTCTTCGCCGCGCTGGCGCTGTGCATCGGCGTGGCTCCGTCCCAGTTCGTCGCGCTGACCCTGGTGGGCGGCGCGCTGCAAAGCGTGCAACACGCGAACACGCGCTTCGACTTCGGACGCATCGGCGAGCGCCTGCTGGTGGGCCCGCGCTTCCACCGCCTGCACCACGCGGTGGGCTACGGCCACGAACTCGGCCACGGCAACCGCGCGCGGCTGTACGGCTGCAATTTCGGCGTGCTGCTGCCGTGGTGGGACGTGCTGTTCGGTTCGGCCGACTTCGGCACCCCGCTGCAGCCCACCGGGGTGCGTGCCCAGCTGCCGCCCCCCGAGGGGGCCGGCGAGAACTACGGCGAAGGCCTGTGGGCGCAGCAGGCGCTGGCCTTCGTGCGCATCGGCAGGCGCGTCGCGCGCGCGCTGCGCGGTGCGACGGCCCCGGCGCAGGCCACGCCCTGAGTCCGG
>JAJZGE010000495.1 GCA_021798675.1 Pseudomonadota bacterium
GGCAGGCGCTGCCGCAATGCATTGCGGCAGCAGGATTTGCTTTAAAAAAGTTCCGCAAGATGCTGATTTTAATCTCTTATCGCACTTGCATCGATCGACAGGGCGTGGATCCCGTGGTCCATCAGCCCATTCAGTGCGGCGTACACCATGCGGTGACGCTTGACCGGCAGCACGCCGGTGAATGCGGCGCTGACGATGCGGACGTGGAAATGCCCCTTCCCCGCGTTGGCGTGGCCGGCGTGCCGGTGGCCCTCGTCCAGCACCTCCAGCTCGGTCGGCGCCAGCGCCGCGGCAAGCCTGGCGCGGATCTGTTCGAGCATCGCCGCGCTCACGGCAGGGTCTTGCGAAACGGCTTGACCTCGACCTGGGCATAGACGCCGGCCGCCACGTAGGGGTCGGCCGCGGCCCAGGCCTCGGCGTCGGCCTGGCTGGCGAACTCGGCGATGATCAGGCTGCCGGTAAAGCCGGCCGGGCCCGGATCGTCCGAGGCGATTGCCGGGAATGGGCCGGCCAGCAGCAGGCGTCCCTCGGCCTGCAGCGCCTGCAGGCGCGCCAGGTGCTCAGGGCGCGCGGCCAGGCGCTTGGCGAGGGAATCGGGATGATCCTTGGCGTGGACGGCAAACCACATGAGCAGTTCCTGGCGGGTCAAAGCCCCATTTTACTTCAGCCGCTGCCACCGCAGGCCCGATGTTGCACCGCAGAAACATTCAGGTCACTGATTGACGTCGATCAAGACCCGCCACGATGCCGCGGCGCATCCTGATCGCCGTACCGGCCTGCGAAGCAGGCATGCCGCCAGCGGATCCAACCCCGAACCCCCGGGATCCCCGATGAAGGAAATCGCCCCCAGCACGCCGCGATCCACCGCCGCCGAGCGGACCGATCGACTGTTCCGCGCCGCGCTGGCACGTTGGACCGCTTCGATCTCCCCCGCCTCGCTGGAGCTGGCCTGGAACGACTGGGCCACCCACCTGGCGGCCTCGCCCGGCAAGCGGCTGGCGCTGATGCACCTGGGACTGCGGCAATGGCAGGCGCTGGCGGATTACGCCACCCGCTGCGCCCTGCCCGGTGCCGCGGCCAACGGCGGCTGCGTGACGCCGCGTCCCGGCGACCGCCGCTTCCGCGAGCCGGAGTGGGGCCGCTGGCCGTTCAACGTGCTGCAGCAGGCATTCCTGATGGCGGAGCGCTGGTGGGAGGAAGCCACCCACGGCATCGAGGGCGTGGAGAAACACCACGCCGAGGTCGCCGGATTCGTCGCCCGCCAGTGGCTGGACATGTGGTCGCCCGGCAACCAGCTGGCCACCAACCCGGTGGTGCTGAAGGAAACCATCGAGCAGGCCGGCACCAACCTCTGGCGCGGCTGGCTCAACGCGCTGGACGACCTCGACCGGCTGGCGATCGGCGCACCGCCAGCCGGTACCGGGGACTACGCCGTCGGCCGAAACGTCGCCATCACGCCGGGCAAGGTGGTGATGAAGAACCGGCTGGCGGAACTGATCCAGTACGCGCCAGCCACGGAGAAGGTGCGGCCGGAGCCGATCCTGATCGTGCCGGCGTGGATCATGAAGTACTACATCCTGGACCTGTCGCCGCACAACTCGCTGATCCGCTACCTGGTCGACCAGGGCCATACCGTGTTCTGCCTGTCCTGGAAGAACCCGGGCACCGACGAGCGCGAGCTGGGGATGGATGACTACCTCAGGCTCGGCGTGATGGATGCGCTGGATGCGGTGGCGGCGATCGTGCCGTCGCAGAAGGTGCACGGCGTCGGCTACTGCCTGGGCGGCACCCTGCTTTCGATGGCTGCGGCGGCCATGGCCCGCGACGGCGACGAGCGGCTCGGCTCGATGACCCTGTTCGCGGCGCAGACCGACTTCACCGAGCCGGGCGAGCTGGGCCTGTTCATCGACGAAAGCGAGGTCTCCCTGCTCGAAGCGCAGATGTCCCAGGCCGGCTACCTCACCGCCCAGCAGATGGCCGGGGCGTTCCAGATGCTGCGCTCCTACGACCTGTTGTGGTCGCGCATGGTCGGCGAGTACCTGATGGGCACGCGTCCGCCGATGAACGACCTGATGGCCTGGAACGCCGACGCCACCCGCATGCCGGCACGCATGCATTCGGAGTACCTGCGCCGGCTGTTCCTGCACAACGACCTGGCCGAGGGCCGCTTCCCGGTGGATGGCCGGCCGGTCGCACTGAGCGACATCACCCTGCCGGTGTTCGTGGTCGGCACGCAGACCGACCACGTGGCGCCCTGGCGCTCGGTCTACAAGCTGCACTACCTCACCGTGGCCGACCTCACCTTCGTGCTGACCAGCGGCGGGCACAACGCCGGCATCGTCAGCGAACCGGGGCACCCGCACCGCAGCTACCAGCTGCTGCACCGCCGGGAAGGCGCGGCGTATATCGGTCCGGACGACTGGCTGCAGCAGGCGCCGACCCGCGACGGCTCATGGTGGCCGGCCTGGCTGCAGTGGCTGGGCGAGCGCTCGGGCGAGCCGGGCGAGCCGCCGCCGATGGGCAATGCCCAGGCCGGCTATCGCCCGCTTACCGCGGCGCCCGGCCACTACGTGAAGGAGACCTGAGCCGGGACAGGGCGAACGGCGGCGCTGGCTGAACGCGAGGGAACAAACACGCCGCCCTGCCCCTCCCACCACTCAAGCGCCCGCACGGATTGTCACGGAACGCGACCAACTTAGCGGGCGACAGCCGGTATCGCCCGCGATGACCACCCGATGGATGCCGGCCTCACGCCCAACACCGCAAGCGAAGCTAAGGAGACGATCATGAGCATCGATACCAACCTTCCGATGGAGCTGTACAAGGCCAACGTCCAGTTGTGGTTGAACATGGGCCTGTTGCTGCAGGAAGCCCGCCAGCAATGGGCCGACCTCGGCGACAAGACGCTGGGTGACGACGTGGAGGAAACCCGCAAGGAAC
>JAJZGE010000496.1 GCA_021798675.1 Pseudomonadota bacterium
GGCCGTACGCGAACCGACCCCGGTCGCGCCGCCGCGCGATGCCGGCGGCCTGCCGCACTGGGAAAGCCTGATCGAGCAGGCCGGCCTGCGCGGCCCCTTTGGCGTGCTGGCGCAGAACGCCGTGCTGCGCGAGCGCGAGGGCAACACCCTGGTGCTGGCGCTGCAGCCGGCGCACATGGGTATGGCGGTGGAGCCGATGCTCAGCCAGATGGAAGAGCGTATCAGCGGCGCGCTGGGCGAACGCATCAAGCTGCGCTTCGTCGGCATCGACAAGTCGGCGGCGTCCGCCACCCCGGCCGCACGCGCCACCCAGGCGCGTGACGCGGCGCAGGCGGCGGCGGAGCAATCGATCGAGGACGATCCCTTCGTGCAATCCATGAAACGCGACTTCGGTGCCCGCGTGGTGCCGCAGTCGGTGAAGCCCTTTGGCAGTTGATGACGGAGTTAGCGAGATGAGAGGTCAGATCGGCCAGCTGATGCAGCAGGCCCAGCGCATGCAGGAAGACATGAAGCGCGCGCAGGAAGAGATCGCCAAGCTGGAGGTTACCGGCAGCGCCGGCGGCGGCCTGGTGAGCGTGACGATGAGCGGTGCGCACGAAGTGCGCAAGGTGAGCATCGATCGGCAAACCTTCGCCGACGACCCTGAGATGGCCGAGGACCTGGTCGCCGCCGCGATCAACGATGCGGTGAACAAGGTGGCGCAGGCCAGCCGCGACAGGATGGGCAACGTCACCGCCGGCATGAGCCTGCCGCCGGGCTTCAAGATGCCGTTCTGAAGACAGGTAGCGAGTGGAGAGTAGTGAGCGGAAAGAGAGGGCATGAGCCTGTTGCTCTGATGCTTTTCTCTCACTCCCCACTCCTCTTCCCTCACTTCTCGAATCACCCATGTCATCCAGCTCCCCTCTCCTCGCCAACCTCATCGAAGCACTGCGCTGCCTGCCCGGCGTGGGCGGCAAGAGCGCGCAGCGCATGGCCTTCCACCTGCTGGAACGCGATCGCGAGCGCGGCCTGAAGCTGGCCGATGCATTGCGCGAGGCGATGCAGCGCATCGGGCAATGCACGCGCTGCCGCAACTTCAGCGAGGAGCCGCTGTGCGCGATCTGCGCCGGCAGCAGTCGTGACCGCCATCTGCTGTGCGTGGTGGAGTCGCCGGTGGATCTGGCGGCCATCGAACAGGCTACCGGCTACCGCGGCCAATACTTCGTGCTGCACGGCCGGCTGTCGCCGCTGGACGGCCTCGGGCCCGAAGAGCTCGGCCTGGCGCAACTCGCGCAACGTCTCGGCGAGGGCGAGGTGGAAGAACTGATCATCGCCACCAATCCCACCGTCGAGGGCGAGGCCACTGCGCATTACCTGGCGCAACTGGCGCATGCGGGCGGGGTAAAGCCCACGCGGCTGGCGCACGGCGTGCCGTTGGGCGGCGAGCTGGAATACGTGGACCGCGGCACGCTGGCGCATGCGTTCGGTGGCCGCCAGCTGCTGTGAGCCTTGCGGTCATCCGCGAGCCCGGGAAGCAGACGAGCGACCAGCCGCGGTCGCACGGTTGATCCGGCCTTGCGATTGTCCGGGATCGCGGGCATCGGTGGCCGCACTTTGCTATGAGCTTGCGATCATCCATGATCGCGAAAACCGTACGTGCAACCATCCGTAGCTGCACGTTTCAAATCAAGGGCGACATCATGGGCGACACCATCTTCGGCAAGATCATCCGGCGCGAGATCCCGGCGGACATCGTCTACGAGGACGACGAAGTGCTGGCCTTCCGTGACTTGAACCCGCAGGCTCCGGTGCACGTGCTGTTCATTCCGAAACGGGCCATCCCCACGCTGGACGATGCGCAGCCGGAGGATGTCGCGCTGCTGGGTCGCCTGCTGCTGGCCGCCGCCGGGTACGCGCGGCGCGAGGGTTTTGCCGAACAGGGCTATCGGGTGGTGAACAATTGCCGCGAATACGGCGGCCAGACCGTTTACCACCTGCACCTGCACCTGCTGGCCGGCCGCCATCTGGGCTGGCCGCCGGGCTGATCGCGGCGATGGCCTGGGGGGCGCGAAAAAGCCGGCCACGTAGCCGGCTTTTTCGCAGGTGTCGCCGGGGATTACTTGGCCGGCGGCGGGGGCGGCGGGGGCGGGACGGGCCGCACCACGATCACGCGCGGAGCACTCCAGTACGGATACGGGCCGTAGCCCCACGGACCCCAGGGGCCCCAGAACGGGTCGTAGAAGCCGGGCGGGTAGGGCGTGCTCACGTAGACCGGCCGCTTCGGCCACAGATACACCACGTCGGCTTCCACGCGCGGGTAGGGGTAGTCGTAGTCGCCCACCTTCTGCGTCACCGTGCCGTGGATGGTGCCGGTCACGGTCAGCTCGCGGCCGCGGGTGAACACCTCGGGGTCGTAGAAGCCGCTGTGGCAAGCCACGAAGCGGCCCTGGTCGCCGCCCGAGCGGCCCGCTTCCGGCCGCGCCTGGCTGTCCAGCGGACGGGCGAGAATGTAGAAGCAGGTTTCCTGCGGGCCCGGTTCGGTCTTGATGATCTCGCCGCCCCAGCGTACGCGGGTACCACCGGCACCACCCTGCTGGGCGGCGCTGCTGGAAAGGTTGGCGTAATTGCCTTGCAGCGGTTGCGGCATCGTGGCGCAGCCGCCCAGCAGGGCAACGGCCGCGACTAGCGCGAGGGGACGGTACAGGGACATGGCGGTTTCTCCATCACGAAATGGGTGGGTTGCCTATTCAACGTTCATTTGACCACGCGGCGGACAGGAAAATCCCGAATCGCGCGTTGCAACCTGCGCAGGGATTCAGGCGTGGGTTCGGCGCGGCCGTAGCGCAGCTCCAGGTAACGGTGCATCAGTTCGAGCAGGCGCTCGCGCTGGGCGGGCAAGGCAGCTGCTGCACGCTGCAGATAGTCGCGAGGACCCTCGCCGGTTTGCCGCACCACAT
>JAJZGE010000497.1 GCA_021798675.1 Pseudomonadota bacterium
CGATGCGCCAGGTATTGCCGAACACCAGTTCCAGCGCCGGCTGCAGCTGCGCGTTGAACGGCTCCAGCGGACTGGCCGGCATGCGGATGATCGCCTGCGACATGGCGGTGGCAAACAGCATGGCGCCAAAGCCCGCCCAGATCGCGCGACGCGCCCGCGCATAGCCGTACACCTCGGTCAGCACGTCGCCGAAGATATAGCTGATCGGGAAAAACAGGTTGCCGGCACCGAAGGTGATCACGCCGAGCAGCGGCAGCGTGAACGTGCACACCTTGGCCGGCCCGATCAGGTTGGAACACAGCAGCACCGCCACCATGCCGGCGACCAGCATGTCGTAATAGCGAAAGCCGCGCGTGGACGCGGTGGAGACGGACCCGCTCATGAACCCCCCGAGATTGACTGAGGCGGCAGCATAACCGGCCGCCGCGAGGCACGCTCAGTCGACCACCTGCACGCCCTTCCAGAAGGCCACGCGACCGGCGATCTGCCTGGCCGCATCCTTCGGCGCGGGGTAATACCACGCCGCGTTGGCGTTCACCTCGCCACCGACCAGCACGTCGTAATAGCTGGCCGCGCCCTTCCACGGGCAGCTGCTGCGATGGTCGCTGTCGCGAAAGTGTTCGCGGCGCAGCGAGTCGGCGGGAAAATAGTGGTTGCCCTCGACGATGACAGTGTTTTTGCTGTCCGCCAGCACGGCGTCGTTCCATATCGCACGCATCTCAGTCGTCTCCCGGATCCTGGCCCGGAAACAGTACCTCGGTGTAGCCGAACTTGCTGAAGTCGATGATCCGCGACGGATACAAACGGCCGATCAGGTGATCGCATTCGTGCTGCACCACGCGCGCATGGAAGCCCTCGGCGGTGCGCTCGATGCGCCCGCCGTGCGGATCGACGCCCTCGTAGCGGATCATGCTGTAGCGGCTCACTGCGCCACGCAGGCCGGGCACCGACAGGCAGCCTTCCCAGCCCTCTTCCATGTCCTGCGTGAGCGGCGTGATCACCGGGTTGAGCAGGATCGTCTGCGGCACCGCGGGCGCGTCGGGATAGCGCCCGGAGTGCTCGAAGCCGAAGATCACCAGCTGCAGGTCAACGCCGATCTGCGGCGCCGCCAGGCCCACGCCACCGGCGTCGTGCATGGTCTCGAACATGTCGGCGATCAGCGCATCGAGCTCGGCGCTGCCAAGCATCGCAGCGGGCACCAGCGGCGCGATCCGCAGCAGCCGCGGGTCGCCCATCTTCAGGATTTCTCGGATCATGGGAACCTCATGGGTGGGCATTCTCCCGTGATGGATGCAGCTCGCAAACTGTGTGGGCATTGGCCCTTCGACTTCGCTTCGCTACGCTCAGGGCGAACGGTAGAGATGACGTCTTGGCGGACGGAATCAACAACGATTGTGGCCGGTGCCGACTCGATACAATCCCTGCGGATGTCGCCAGCCTGCGCTCAGCGGCTGCCGAATACCTTTTTCAGCAGTGCGGTGCTACGCGCGTCCGGGTTCTGGCGGATCGACTGCTCCTGCTCGCCGATGGTGGTGAACAGGCCGTCCAGCGTCTTCGCCGTGACGTAGTCGTCCAGGTTCAGCGGACTGCCGCCGGCGTCCGCCGAATGGCCGCCACCTAGGGCGCCGAGCGAGCCCAGCGCACTGCCCAGGCCACCGCCCGGCGTAGCCGACGTGAGCGCCTTGTATTGCCGGGTGACGCCCACGCTGTCGGTGGCCCTGGCCACGATCGGCTCGATGCGCGCGCTGAGCGCCGCGCCGGCCACCCGACGGAAGTAGTCGGTGGCAGCGTGGTCACCACCAACAAGGAGGCCGCGCGCGTCGGCCAGCGTCATCTTGCGGATGGCATCGCCGAAGATGCCCGCCACCTGCGGCACCGCCTGCTCGGCGGCGCGGTTGAGGCTCAGCTCGAACGCATCCACGCGGGCGCCCTGGCCGAGCTGGCGGGCGAATTTGCCGACCTGCGCCAGCTTGCCCGGCAGCGGAATGCGCACGTTCGCGTTGCCCCAGAAGCCGTCGCTGCGGCCGAGGCGGCTGATCGCGGCAGTGGTGGACCGGGCCAGCGCCTCCTTCAGCCCGACGGCGATGTCGCCGGTCGGCAGGCTGGCACCGGCGGGGGTTGCCGTGCTGCCACGGGCGGCCTGTCTGGCCTGCTTCAGCCGATCCCCGAACTGACTGCCGCCAGCCGCACCGGCCGGCGGCGTGGCGACCAGCAGCGTCAGCGCAAGCAGGCTGAAGCGAATACGGTGGCGCACGCGGAACTCGCACCGGCGGATGATCCCGGCAGTGTACGCGCGCCGCCGGCGTATTCGACCAATGGCTAATGCGGATCGGACCGTCGCGGCATTGACCGGCGCCGGCGCGGGGGCGAACCTTGTCGCCACAACGATCGGGGGAGTTTCCATGAATACCGCAGTACCTGCGCAAAGTCCGGCTGGCAAGATCCTGTGGGCCGCCATTGCCATCGTCGGGGCGTTCTGTCTGGGCGTGGTGGCACTGCGCCGCGGCGAGCCGATCAACGCGATCTGGCTGGTGGCCGCCGCGCTCTCGGTGTTCGTGATCGGCTACCGCTTCTACGGCAAGTTCATCGAGCACTCGGTGCTGCAGATGAACCCGGCCCGCGCCACGCCCGCGGTACTGCGCAACGACGGCCTCGACTACGTGCCGACCGACAAATGGGTGGTGTTCGGCCACCATTTCGCCGCGATCGCCGGCGCGGGCCCGCTGGTCGGTCCGGTGCTGGCCGCGCAGATGGGCTACCTGCCGGGCACGCTGTGGATCCTGTTCGGCGTGGTGTTCGCGGGCGCCGTGCAGGACTTCATGATACTGGGCCTGTCCCTGCGCCGGGACGGCCGCTCGCTCGGCAACATGCTGCGCGAGGAGCTCGGCCCGGTGCCCGGCGTGGTGGCGATGTTCGGCGTGCTGGTGCTG
>JAJZGE010000498.1 GCA_021798675.1 Pseudomonadota bacterium
ACGCCAGTACGGCCGCCGCGGCCGCCGTCAGCCACCAGCGCCGGCGCGGCGCGAGGGCCGGCGCGGCCACCGGTGCGGGTACGAATTCGGCCAGCAGGCGTCGGCGGGTGGCGGCATCCAGCAAGCCCAGCCCTTCGCCGAACGCGGCGACGTGTTCGAACGCGGCGAGATGGCGCTCGTCCTGCGCGGTCCAGTCCAGCCATTGCTCCACGCAGGCTTCGGCACCCTGCGGATCGCGCAGGCGCGTCCACCAGTCGGCGGCAGCCAGCAACAGGTGCTCGTCGAATTGTTGGTTGGGGTTGTCCATCACGGCATCTCCCGTTCATCCGCTCGTGCGCGGCAATGCGCCAACGCGCGGGTAACGTGGTAGCGCACCATGCGTGCACTGAGTCTCATGGTTTGTGCGATCGCCTCGAAGTCGCGTCCCTCGATCGCATGCAGCACGAACGCCTGGCTGGTCTTGGGTGGCAGCTCGCGCAGCGCCTCCCCTAGGTTGCGCCATTGCGCGGACGCCGCTGCGTGGCGCTCCGGCACCGGCGCCAGATGCAACTCCGGCGTCGGCTCCGGCGCCTCGTCGAGCGGCACCGCGTCGCGCAGCTTGCGCATGCGCTGCCGGTCGACCGCAAGATTCGCTGCGATGCGGAACAGGAAGGCGCGCGGCGAATCGATCTGTTCGGGGCGCTCCAGCGCCAGCATTCGCAGCCAGGTTTCCTGCGCCAGCTCCTGCGCGTCGGCCAGCGAGCCGAGCCGGCACTGCAGGAACGCGACCAGCGCACGCCCGTGCTCGCGGAACAGCGCCTCCACGCCGGCCGCGTGCGGCGCAACAGTACCGGCGATGGTTTGCGACTGGCTCATGGCGCTTCCACTCGGACTCCGTCGAACGGGGGCTGGCCCGCGGATGCGGGGAGGTGCGCATCGCGCCGTCGCCGACATCCCTGCCGCCGGCGACGATCCATGCACATGGTAATCCGCCCGGATACGGCGGCTCTTCACCTGCAAGACGTTTGCGCCGCGAAAAATGGAAACGACGGCGCCCATCCCGCGTGCACATCATGCGAAAGGCCCCGGCAAGGCCGGGGCCTGCTTCGCACCGCCGGGCGGATCAGCCTTCGTCAGCCCCCGTTTCCGGCGCCACGCCGCCCTCCGGGAGCGACTCCTCTCCAGCGTCATCCACGGCATCCAGCCGTACTACGCTGACCAGCGACTCCTCCGCCGGCAGGCGGATCAGGGTGACGCCCTGCGTGATGCGGCCGACCTTGGCGATTTCCGCGGCGCGCGTGCGTACCAGGGTACCCCGGTCGGAGATCAGCATGATCTCGTGCGTTTCGTCCAGTGGCACGGCGCCCACCAGGTTGCCGTTGCGCTCGGAGCACTGGATGCCGATGACGCCCTGGATGCCGCGTCCTTTGCGCGGGTATTTCGACAATGGCGTGCGCTTGCCGTAGCCGCGCTCGGTCGCGGTAAGCACGTAGATCTCCGATGGCGAAGCCGCATCGTCGGCCGCATCATCGACCTCATCCGCCTCGTCGTCGCCGGCCTGTTCCGCGGCGTGCTCCACCACCAGCAACGACACGACATGCGCCCCTTCGGCCAGGCGAATGCCGCGCACGCCGGCGGCGGTACGGCCCATCACGCGCACCTCGTCCTCGGCGAAACGCACGGCACGACCGTTGGAGGCGAACAGCATCACGTCGCTGTTGCCGTCGGTGAGTTCCACGTTGACCAGCGCATCGCCCTCGTCGAGATTGATCGCGATCTTGCCCTTCTGCAGCTGGAACGCGAATTCGCTGAGCGGGGTCTTCTTCACCGTGCCCTGCCGGGTGGCGAAGAACACGTAGCGGTTTTCCGGGTACTCGCGCACCGGCAGCACCGCCTGCACCTTCTCGCCCGCGCCCAGCGGCAGCAGGTTGATGATCGGCTTGCCGCGCGCGCCGGGGCCTGCTTCCGGTATCTGGTAGACCTTGAGCCAGTACACGCGGCCGGTGCTGGTGAAGGCGAGCAGGGTGTCGTGGGTGTTCACCACCCACAGCTGCTCGACCACGTCCTCGTCCTTCAGCGCCGAGGCCGAGCGTCCCTTGCCGCCGCGGCGCTGCGCACGGTAGGCGCTGGCCGGCTGGCGCTTGATGTAGCCGGTATGCGACAGCGTCACCACCATGTCTTCGGGCGCGATCAGGTCGAGGACGTTGAGGTCCTCCTGCGAATGCTGGATCTCGGTGCGGCGGGCGTCACCGAACTCGCTCTTGATCGTCTCGAGCTCTTCGCGGATCACCGCCAGCAGGCGCTCGGGGTTTTCCAGGATCTCGATCAGGCCGCGGATGGTTTCGAGGATCTCGCGATACTCGTCGGAGAGCTTCTCCTGCTCCAGGCCGGTGAGGCGGTGCAGGCGCATCGCGAGGATTTCCTGCGCCTGCACCTCGGAGAGCTGGTAGCCCCCGGGCTTGAGGCCGTCGCGCGGGTCCATGTCCTCCGGCCGCGAGGCCTCGGCACCGGCGGCGGCGAGCAGCGCGCCCACCATGCCGGGCTGCCACTTGCGTGCCAGCATGCGCTCGCGCGCCTCGGCCGGCGAGGCCGAGGTCTTGATCAGCTCGATCATCTCGTCGATGTTGGCGAGCGCGACGGTGAGGCCTTCCAGGATGTGGGCGCGGGCGCGAGCCTTGCGCAGCTCGAAGATGGTGCGGCGGGTCACCACCTCGCGGCGGTGGCGGATGAAGGCCTCGAGGATGTCCTTGAGGTTGAGCAGCTTCGGCTGGCCATCCAGCAGCGCCACCATGTTGATGCCGAAGGTGACCTGCAGCTGGGTCTGCTGGAACAGGTTGTTCAGCACCACGTCGGCCATCGCGTCCTTGCGGACCTCGATGACGATGCGCATGCCGTCCTTGTCGGACTCGTCACGCAGCTCGCTGATGCCCTCGATCC